>DATCFJ010000109.1:0-12051 GCA_036509605.1 Polyangiaceae bacterium
GCGATGGCCAACACGCTGCTGGCTGCTGCCGGGCACAATCTCAAGGACTCGAAGATCGAGCACGATCAGCTCGCGCTCGGCCGCTCGCTGCTCGAGCAAGCCCGCGACCGCGGCGTGAAGTTTCTATTGCCGACTGACGTCGTGGTTGCCGAAAACGAGGACGCCGCTGCGGGTCAAGTCGTCAGCGTGAGCTCGATTCCGGATCAACACATGGCCCTGGATATCGGCCCCGATACCGTCAAGGCGTTTGGGGCTCAGATCGCTCGCGCCAAGACCGTGTTTTGGAACGGCCCGATGGGCTTGTTCGAGAACGAGGCGTTCGCCTCCGGCAGCGTCGGTATCGCCCGTGCGCTCGCCGAGTGCCCTGGCTTCACAGTGGTTGGGGGCGGCGACAGCGTGGCTGCCATAGCGGCGGCAGGCGCTGACGTCGCCGCGAAAATCAGCTTTATTTCCACGGGCGGCGGCGCGTCGCTCGAGTTGATCGAAGGCCTCAAGTTGCCGGGCGTAGAAGCCCTGCGAGGAAATTAACGTGGCACGTAAATACCTGATCGCTGGCAATTGGAAGTTGAACAACGGCGGCCTCAAGGGCGTTGAGCTCGCAGCGGGCGTCGCCAAGTCCTCGAAAGAAGTCGCGGGCTTAGTCGAGGTCGTGGTCTCGCCGCCCTTTACCGCGCTAGCTGCCGTGTCGAGCGAGCTCGAAGGCAGCCACGTGGAAATCGCCGGGCAGAATTTCTATCCCAAAGACAGCGGCGCCTTCACCGGCGAGATCAGCGCACCGATGCTCAAAGAGGCCGGCGCGACCTGGGTCATCATCGGTCACAGCGAACGCCGCCAATTCTTCGGCGAGACGGACGAGCAAGTCGGCGTCAAGGTCGCGGCCGCCACGGCAGCCGGCCTCAAGCCGATCGCTTGCATCGGTGAAACGCTCGCTGAGCGCGAAGCCGGTAAGACCCTCGAGGTGTGCTTCCGCCAGCTCGCCACGATCGTCCCGGAGCTCAACAAGCAGCCCGGCTTCGGCGTGATCGCGTACGAACCGATCTGGGCAATCGGCACCGGCAAGGTGGCGACGAACGAGCAAGCGCAAGAAGTTCACGCCGCGATCCGCGAGCACCTGAAGCAGACCAGCGCGGAGCTGGCCCTTGTCACGCGTATCCTATACGGCGGCAGCGTCAAAGCGGACAACGCGGCAGGCCTGCTCGCGTGCCCGGATATCGACGGCGCTCTGGTCGGCGGCGCGGCCCTCGACGCCGAGGGTTTTGGCAAGATCGCCAAGGCCGCCCTCACAAAAAACTGACAAAAACCGCGTTCTAGGGCGCCGGCTCGCATAGGCCGGCGCCTACTGCTACGTTCCGCGCCTCTCAGGACCACCCATGGCCGAATTACTGCACACCCCGTTCATTGTCTTGCACATCATCGCCTGCGCTTTCTTGATCCTCGTGATCTTGATCCAGCCGGGCAAGAGCGGTGGGCTCGGCGCACTCGGCGGCGGCGGCGCGCAGCAAGTCTTCGGCGGCAGCGGCGCGGGGAACTTCCTGACCAAGACCACCTGGGCGACGGCCGGCATCTTCTTCTTCACCAGCATCTCGCTGGCGTATCTGTCTTCTTCAACCGACGAGTCGATGCGCAAGCACTCGGCGGCGTTGCAGAAGCAGCGCGATCAGAACGCGCCGCTCTCTACGTCGACGTCGTCGAACAAGTCCGCGCCGCCCGCGGGCAAGTTGAAGTAGCCTCCTGATCGGGGGCGCGAGTGACGACGCCCGAAGCTCGGCTGCGAGAGTTTCTACCTAACGCCCGCGAGCTAGCGGTGCTGCTTGCAGCGCGTGGTATTGCCTGCGTGCTGGCGTGGGACAACGGTTTTCGCGCGCTCAGCGACGACGATTACGCGCGGATCACGATCGCGCAGCGTTTCGCGCACGCGCCGCATTTCGATCCCAGCGGCACGAGTTGGCTGCCCGCGCCGTTTTGGGCGTATGGCGTGGCGTTTCGTGCGTTTGGCTCTGGCCTGGGCGTGGCGCGCGGGACGGCCATTCTGCTCAGCTTGGCTGCGACGGTGCTCGTGTTCGTTGCGGCGCGCTTGCTCGGCACGAGCAAGCTTGGTGCGCTCGTCGGCGCGGCGCTCAGCAGTTTGATTGTGCCTTACTCGGCGTACTTGGGCATCGCGGCGCTGCCCGAGGTACCCTGTGCGGCGCTGCTGCTGTTTGGCGCAGCGACTCTGGCTCGCAGCGAGCCCGGTGTGCGCTTCGCGGGCTCTCTGGCGCTGCTGCCGGCGTGTCTGTCGCGCTACGAGGCTTGGCCGATTGCGGCGGTGTTCGCTGGTTTTTGCCTGAATGACGCGCTCCGGCGGCGGCAACCTGCGTTCGTCGCCTGCGCGGCGCTGGCAGTCTTGGGCCCGCTCGCTTGGCTGGCGTTGGGGCGTATCGAACACGGGCACATGCTGTTTTTCGTGACGCGAGTCACGTCGTACCGACGCGCGCTCGGCGGGAACGACGCCTCCCTACTGCGAAGGCTCTTCGAGTTTCCGAGGTTGCTCTTCGGCGGAGTGGCGGAGCTGATCGGCGTCATGGTGTTGGTTTTTGTGCTGACTCGAAAGTCGAAACCCGAAGCGCTCAGCTATCGGCGCTGTGCCCTGGCGCTACTCGGCATGCTGGCGTTCTTGATGCTCGGTAGCGTGCGGGATGGCGTCCCCACTCACCACGCCGGGCGCGTTCTGCTACCGATTTGGTTTTTTGGCGTCGTCATCCTGGGCTCGCTCTCGGTGCCGCTCGTGAACGCGATGTCCGGTCCCGCACGCGCAGTGACTGGCTTGGCCATTTTGGGCTGGACTTGGCTCATGACGCCATTCGCTCTGCCGAGGTATGATTTGGCGGAGCGCGCAATGGAGCTCGAGGCCGGAGTAGCAGCTCGAGGCGTCACCGACCGCGCGCTGGCCATCGACACCGCCGATTACGGCTACTTCGCCGTCCAAGCCGGTTTTGGCTCTCCCGTCGGCAGCACCGTGCTCGACGATCACGACCCGCGCCGTCCAATCCCAAGCCCGTTCAGCTCCGCGCAAACCCTCGACCAGGCGCTCCGAGACCAGCGCGCAGGTTTCGTGATTGTTACGAAAGCTCACGCCGCGCTGCTCGATCCGCGCTGCTCCAAGCTTTGGGACAATGCTGGTTTCGCGCTGTTTCAGTGCGCGCCGAGCCGCGGCTGAATCACCAAGAATTTCGCCATGTCAGGCGTGGCCGCCTAACATGCGGCGGTGCTCCGAGTACTTGGTCGGCGTGGCTTGGAAGCGGGCATCAGTTTGTTCGCTGTGCTGGGGTTTTGTTACGTGCCGCTCGGTTCACACACTGGGCTCGAGCACGCCAAAGCCATCTTCGGGACGCCTGCTGCGAAGCGCGCTGGAGTCGAGCTCGTGGAGGCGTTCGCGCGCGTGCGCGGCAAGCTGACGGGCGAGGTGCAAGATCTAGCGGCCAGAGCGACGTCTGCTTCGCCACCTGCACCCCCGACTCCGCACAAGAGTGGCTCGCACTCTGAGCACTCACACCACGCACCGAGCGAGCCCTGAGTTTTTCGACCCACAAAAGACCGAACCACCGAGGCTCGCTAAGGAGCGCCGGTGGTTCGAGTTCCAAGAAACTCTAGCCGGCGGGCTTCCGAAGTGTCAACGCATTGTCGCCTCACCGACACACGGCGGCCGTTGACACGGACGCTTATTTAACTGCGGAGTCGGCCGGCGCGGCGTTCACAGGCGCAGCGTTTACAGGCAGGAGCGCGGCGGCGACATTCGGCTGAGCGGCTGAAGTGCCCGGTGCGACCTGTGCCTTGTGGCCGTGAATCGCGGCGACGACCGACTTCATGCGCTCGGCCAAGTGCGGCATCATCGGCATAGCGGACGCGCCGGCGCTCACCGAAGCCGCCGCTAACGCCGCGCTGGCGGTCGTCGTCCCTGGCGCGTTCGCGAGCGACGCGGGAACGGGAGCGATGCTCGGGGCAGCGAGCGCCGCTAGGCTCCCCGGAGCGCTGGGCGGTTGCGCGGCGTCGGCATCCTTGTGATCTCGAAACAGAGTCAGGCCGTAGACGGCAGCGAGCAAACCGAGGCCGCCCGCAAGTAGCTTTACCGCTAGCGGCATGCGCCGACCTGGTGGCGCGCTGCTCGGACGGGGCGTCGCGAGCGCGCCGGAAGCAGGTGGCCGCGAGCTCGAGTACTCGGTGCTGCGTGTCCGGGCGGGGGGCGGAGTCGGCACGGGCAGTCCGTGCGCTAGCGCGCTCGCGGCACGCTCTTTTTGCATGCGACGCTCGGCGCGAGTAGCACGAGAACGAGGACGCCGCCCCACTGTCGATACTCCGCTACTCGCGGAGTGCCTCCGCGCCGCTGATGATCTCCATCAGCTCCGTGGTGATCGCCGCTTGGCGCGCTCGGTTGTAGATGAGCGTGTATTTGCCGATCATTTCGGCCGCCTTCTTGGTGGCGGATTCCATGGCCGTCATGCGCGAACCGAGCTCGGAGGCCTGCGATTCGTACAGCGCTCGCAGGATCGACACCTCGATGTACATCGGCACGAGCCGCTCGAGCAGCGCCCCGCGGTCGGGCTCGAACAGGTACTCGCGGTGCGCCGCCCACTCGGGCTCGTCTGCCGAGGCTTCACTGGGCTTTGCCGCCGCCTTTTGCAACGGAATCAAAGACTCGGCCACGACGCGCTGGCTCATCGCGCTCTTGAACTCGTTGTACACCACGTAGATCGAATCGACCTCGCCGTTGACGAACGGGGTCAGGACCTTGCGCGCGATACTGCGAGCTTGCTCGATGTCTAGCTTCTCCCAAACGCCCGTCAGCACTTCGAGCACCGGCGCGTTGCGACGGCGGAAGAAATCCCGGCCCTTGCGGCCGATAGTGATGATCTTGACGGTTTGGCCAGCGGCCTCACGCTCGTGCCAGATTTTCGATGCCGCGCGCAGGATGTTCGTGTTGAACGCGCCGCACAAACCGCGATCGCTGGTGATGACGAGCAAGAGCACCGTCTTCTCCGCGCGACGCGCCAGCAGCGGATGTCCGCTGTCCGAGAGGGCGCCTTCTTCCTGGCCAGCGCCGCCAGCGACCTCGCCGAGTACCTGAGCCGTCTTCACGGCGTACGGGCGGAGGGCCTGGATACGCTGCTGGGCGCGAGTGAGCCGCGCGCCTGCGACCATCTTCTGCGCGCGCGTGATCTTCTGCGTCGATTTGACGCTCGAGATACGCTTGCGGATAGCCTTGAGGTTAGCCAACGGGGCTTACTCCTTGCTCGAGACGAACTGCTTGCCGAAGGTTTTGAGCACGTCGACGAGCTTCTTCTTGATCTCGTCGGTGATCTCTTTCTTCGTGCGGATGTCTTCCCAAAGGTCGGCGTGCTTCTCGTCGATGAAGCGGTACAGCTCTTCCTCGTAGCTGCGCAGAGACTCGACGGGTAGCTTGTCGACGTAACCCTGCGTGCCGGCGAAGATGATCACGACCTGCTTCTCGACGGCGAGCGGCACGTACTGACCCTGCTTGAGCAGCTCGACCAGGCGCTGACCGCGGTCGAGCTGAGCGCGAGTCGCGGCGTCGAGATCGCTCGCGAACTGCGCGAACGCTTCCATCGCGCGGTACTGCGCGAGATCCAGGCGCATCGTACCGGCGAACTTCTTCATCGCCTTGATCTGTGCATTGCCACCGACGCGGCTGACGGAGATACCGACGTTGATCGCGGGGCGAACGCCTGAGTAGAATAGATCGCTCTCGAGGAACATCTGACCGTCGGTGATCGAGATCACGTTGGTCGGGATGTACGCGGAGACGTCGCCGGCCTGCGTCTCGATGATCGGCAGCGCCGTGAGCGAGCCGCCGGAATACGGGTCTTTCTGCACTTCCAGCTCGCCCTTGTCGGCGCGGGCTTCCAGCGCTTTGGTCGCGGAGTGCTTGGCCTCTTCACCGAGGTACACCTGGCCGTCCACGCCTTTGAACTTCGCGTCGCCCGGCGGCACGGTCTGGCCCTTCTTCACGACGAAGTAGCGCTCTGCGAGCTTGCACGCGCGCTCGAGCAAACGCGAGTGGACGTAGAACACGTCACCAGGATACGCCTCGCGACCCGGCGGGCGGCGCAGCAAGAGCGACATCTGGCGGTAAGCGACGGCTTGCTTCGACAGATCGTCGTACACGACGAGCGCGTGGCGACCGGTGTCGCGGAAGTACTCGCCGATGGTCACGCCGGTATAGGGCGCCAGGTACTGCAGCGGCGCGGTCTCAGAAGCGCCCGAGAGTACGACCGTGGTGTATTCCATGGCGCCGTGCTGGGTCAGCTTGTCCACCACCTGCGCGACGGTCGAGGCCTTCTGCCCGATGGCGATGTACACGCAGAAGACGCCTTTGCCCTTCTGGTTGATGATCGCGTCGATGGCGATGGCGGTCTTGCCGGTCTGACGGTCGCCGATGATGAGCTCGCGCTGACCGCGCCCGATCGGGATCATGGCGTCGATCGCCTTGATGCCGGTCTGCATCGGCTCCTTCACCGGTTGGCGCTCCATGATGCCGGGCGCCTTGAGCTCGATACGGCGGCGGATCTTGGATTCGATCGGGCCTTTGCCGTCTACGGGCTGGCCGAGCGCGTTCACGATGCGGCCGAGCAGGGGCTCTCCCACCGCGACGTCGGCGATGCGGCCGGTGCGCTTGACGATGTCGCCCTCTTTCACGCCCGTAGCGTCGCCCAGCACGGCCACACCGACGTTGTCGGACTCGAGATTGAGCACCAAGCCGATGACACCACCCGCGAACTCGACGAGCTCACCGGCCAGAGCGCCTTCGAGGCCGTAGACGCGCGCGATACCGTCACCGCTCGTCAACACCGTACCCGTCTCGCTGACGAGAGCGGCACGGTCGAAGTTCTGGATCTGCTTCTTGATGATGGATGAGATCTCATCGGCGCTGAGCTGCATGGCGTATTTTCTCGCGAGCTTTCGGTTGTCGAAGATGTCCGGCGTGTGCCGAGCGAAAATTTAGAGACTGGAGAGTTGACGCTCGATGGCGGCGAGGCGTCCTTTGACGGAGCCGTCAATCGTGTTGTCGCCGATGCGCGTGATGACGCCGGCGATCAGCGTGGGATCTTCTTGGCGGTCGATGGCGACCTTGCGCTGCGTGGCCGCCTCGAGCTCCTTCACCAGGCGCTCGTAGAACGACTCGGGCAGCGGGCCCGCGGAAGTCACGGTAGCGCGCACGACGCCGGCTTTTTCATCGGCCAACGTCGCCAAGCGACGCGCGATTTCAGGCAACGACGCCAGGCGCTTGCGCTGCGCGAGCAGCTTGACCGCGTTCAGACCGACTCCGGTCAGCCCAACGCGAGCAGCGACATCAGCGAGCATCGCGGAGCGCTTGTCGGCGTCGACCATCGGGTTGTCGAGCACGGCCGAAAGCTCGCGGCTGCTCACGTAAGTGTCGGCAAAGCTCCGAATTTGCTCGGAAAGCGCAACCACTTGTCCGGCTTCCACGCCGAGCTCGAAGATCGCCCGCGCGTAACGTTCAGCAACCGCGCCGCCGCTCATAGTTTGCCTCGCAACGCCGTGGCGGCGTTCTTGATCGAACCCAGGTACTCGTCGGCGAGCCGGGTTTGGTCGGCCGCGGTGATCTTGGAGCGCAGGGCGGTCTCGGCCGAGCGCAACGCGGTCCTAGCCATCTCGGAGGTGAGGTCTTCGCGCGCCGCTTTCAGCTCTTGGCTGATCAGCGTGTGCGCGTCGCGCTCCATGCGAGTGCGCTTCTCCTTGGCCTCCGCCAGGATGCGCTTGCGCTCGCTCTCGCCAGCCGAGCGCATGTCGCTGCGCACGCGCTCAATCTCCTGGTCGAGCGTGGCGAGCTTCTGCTCGTAGTGAGCGAGCTGAGCCTCGGCGTCGCTCTTCATCTTGCCGGCCTCTTCCATGCCGCGCAAAATCGTGGATTTGCGCGACTTGAGGGCCTCGGCGAGCGGCTTTTTGGCGAAGCGAACCAGCAGGTAATAGAGGATGGCGCTGTTCAGCAGCATCGCGCCGAACGGCACCGGGGTGCCTTTGGGGCGCCACAGGATGCTGGGCGGGACGTCGTCGCGCTCGCCTAGGAAGCCGTAATAGAGGTTGTAGTCCTCGAGCTTCGTGACCTTGTGCTCTTCGTCGCCGGCAGCTTCCGTCTCGGCAGCTTCCGTCTCGGTGCCGGTGCCCTGAGCGGCCACTTCGGCGTGATTCGGGGCTGGTTCGTCGGCGAAGGCCGGCCGCGCGACGGCTAGAGCTACCCCCAAGAACAAGGGACGCAGGCAGCGAGCGTTCATCAGTTGACCCCCTGCCCGACGACGCGATCGACAATCATTTGAGCCACTTTCTCGGACTCGGCGCCGACGGCCACGCGAATCGAATTCACTTCGGCCTCGATCTTCTTGCGCCCGTCAGAGGCGATGCGCGTCGTTACGTCCCGCGCTTCACGCAGGATTTCGGCCTCGAGCTTGGTGGTCTCGGAGCGCAGGATTTCGCGTTCTTCGGCGGCCACCTGTTGCACGCGCTCGAGCTCTTTCTCGTATTTGCGCAGCAGCTCGCCGGCCTTCTCCTGCAGCTCGCGGGCCGTGGCGCGCGCGCCCTCGGTCCGCTCTTCGCGCAGGGCGAAGACCTTTAGGACAGGGTCGAACAGGAGCGGCTTCAAGACCACTATCAAGACCGCGAAGACGACAATCTGCAGAAGCACAGAGCGATCGAAGTCGAGCGGGACGCCACCGCCGGCCATGGCGCGCGTGGCACCTTCCAGCGTAGACGCCGTGGTCGCCGAAGTCGCGAAAGCCAGATCTAAAAGCATGCTTGTGAAAACCTCGAGCCCACCTCGGAAAGAGCCGAAACATGGGCGAAATTTGAGTGCGCACTCATGGGGCGCGCGCGGCTCGTACCACCTTGGTGCCGGTGTGTCTAGACCGCCGCAAGTGCGGGCTCAGGCCTCATTCCAGCCAACCTGCACGACTGTTTGGCAGCTCCCGGACGCCGGTTCGGTCGAGTGCCGAGGCCAGCTCGGAGTAGCGTTCGCCAGTCACCGGATGCGACGCATCCGGCATCACGTCTAGCAGGGGTAAGAGAGCGAAAGCACGACGTGTCAGCTCGCGATGGGGCACGACCAAGCCAGGCCTGTCGAGCGTTCGCCCAGCGATAAACAGCAGGTCCAGATCGAGGGTGCGTGGCCCCCAACGCTCGGTTCGCTCCCGACCAGAGCTCCGCTCGATGCTCAACTGAAGCTCGAGCAGCGCCAGCGGCTCGAGTGCGGCGCGCAGCCGAAGCGCGGCGTTGAGGTAGTCGGGTTGCTCGGGGCCTAGCGGCGCGGTCTCGTACAAAGCGGAAATTGCCGTTATTTGCGCGTGCTGCTGCAATTGCCGTACGGCTTCGCGCAGATAGCCCAGCCGGTTTCCCAAATTGGAACCTAGACCCAGCACGCAGTCGAGCTCAGCAAGCGCCACGACCGGCACCGTACCAGCCGACCGGGCTTGCGAGCGACCGGAAGCTGCCGTACTCGAGGTGGGTGTTCGGCTTGAACGGCGGCGAGTGGTTCATCGTGGCGTTCGTCACGGTGATGGTGGTCTCGGCACGGTATTGGCCGGCGCTCGGTGAACGCATCGCGTTGCGTCTCAGCAGGACCGCGACGGAGCCCGGGGCCGGACGAAAGCCGAACCGCGACGCGGCGCCGCGCGAGTAGCCGGGGACTCGGCTCGTCCGCTACACTCTCACCGTAGTGACGCCCCACCTTGAGGCCGGCGGAGACACCGGCAACAACGAGGAAAGCGGCACGCTCATTTTCGTGAGCGATGCCTCGGCGGAAGCCGAGCGTCTGACGACCGCGCTGCGCACTCGCGGCTACCCGGTGATCGACGTTCCGCTCGGGCTGCTCGTGAGTCGAGTTTCCGTGCAGCGCCCATCGCTCATCTTATGCGACGCGGACGCGACCGCGGCGCTCGACACCATTCATCGCGTGCGCGAGACCCCAGGAGGCAATCGCATCGACGTGCTGTTCCTGGGCGAGCCGGGCCGGACGGTCGACGAACAAGCCGGAGCCCTGCAACAAGAGGCCAGTGGCGTGTTCGTGCGCCCGGTAGACGAGTTCATTCTGCTCCGCAAAGTGGAGGCGCTGATTGGCGCGCCCAGCGGCAGGATGGATTTCAACACGCGCACGCCCGCCGCGAATCGCGCGCCGGTGCTGGTGGCGGCCACTCGGCGACCGTATCGCTATGAAGCGGGCAAGGCGGATGTGCCGCGTGAAGCGCCGTCTTCGCCGACAGGCTCTGCGCCTTCGCACTCGTCGCCCTACACGAGCAGCGGCACGGATCCCGGAACGCCGAGCGCGCGCCGCGCCGAAAGGGAGCTCGAAAGCCAGCCGCACTCGAGCCGCCCTGCCGCTGCGCCACATTCAATGCCACCTCGTACGCAGGAGCTGCTGCCACAAGCGAGGCTCAGTCCGGCGCTCGAGTCGCTGCTCGCGACCGCCGAACGACGCGTGCTGTCCGTGCGTAACTCGTCGGTCCCGCCGTCGGATCGCCTGTCGCCGGAAGCCGAGCTGGAGGCGATTCTACCTGCTGATGTGCTCGACGCGCTGGACGAGCCGCTCGAATACGACGACGACGATGACGACGCGGACAGCGCCGTCGGCACCAACAACGGCTCGGACGCCGACCCAGGTTCGCGCTCCGGGACCAAGACCACGGGGGCAGGCGCGGGCACGAGCGGGGGCGTCCCCAGCATGGGCAGAGCCGAGCAAGCCGGCGTACCGGTCAATGCCCGCGAAAAGACAGCCTCGCCGCCCAGCGAAATCCCGCCATCCGACGAGCCCGATTCAATTTCGGCGCGCGCCACCGAGCCGCCGGTCACTCCGCCGCGTCATGCGCCACGCTTGCAGAGCGAAGTCCCCCGAAGCTCGATGCTCGATGAGCCGGCGCCGAGCCGCCCGACCAACACCTATGGGGGAGCAACCGCGCACGGCGCCTCGGGGCCGAGCTCGACTACGAATTTGCCGCCCAGTGTCGCGCCGCCGTCGGACAGTGCGGCCGTAATGTCCACGACGCCGCCACGCGCGCGCGGCGAGGAGCAGCCCGAGTCTGTAGCGGAGAAGGCGCCCCCGAGCCTGAGTCGCGATCTGCCGAAGCTCGAGATCCCCGCGCCCGTGGGCGTGGGTGACGCAGTGCGAGCGTTCGCGCGCGTGGTTCGCGCTCGCTACACGGGTGCCCTGGCTTTCGAGGACGCGACCGGCATCCGGCGCGTCGTATTTCGCGACGGCGATTTCGTGACCGCGGCCTCAGGCGCGGACGGCGAGTCGCTCGTGGCATTTCTCACGCAGCGCGGTGATTTACCGGGCGACGTCGCGGCGCGCATTGGCCGTAAATTGCCGCAATTTGGCAGGCATGCGGGAGCTGCGCTGATCGCCCAAGGGCATTTGCGTCAAGACGACTTGTGGCCCGTCCTGCGCGCGCACGCGGAGTGGCTCGTGGGACGCATCGTGCTCATGACCAGCGGCGCGGTAGGTCTGGAGGCAGACGTGCCGGTCCGCATGCAAGCAGAGCCTGCGGTGTTCGGCGGTGCGACTGGCGCTGAAGTGCTGGTCGAGATTGTGCGCCGCGCGGTCTCTTCGGAGGAGGCGCTGCTGCGTCTCGGTGGGCCGGGCACGGCACTTCAGAAGGGGCAGAACCCCGCGCTGCTCGGTGAGTGCGCGATAGCGGACTCGGAAGCCGAGCTAGTGCGCTCGATCAGCGACGAAACCGTGAGCGACATCCTGCGCCGAGTGGGGCACAAGGATTTCGCGTCCGTGCTGTACGTGCTCGTCGAATTGTCCGTACTAGCCTTGGCCAGCAGAGAACGGCGCGCGCCGCGTGAGGCGAAGCCGAAGTCATCGGGCAAGCCCGACTACCTCGATCATGCCGCCTTGCGCGCGCGCATTCTGGCTCGCAAGGCGCTCAGCGAGGAAGGCGATTACTTTGCGCTGCTCGGTGTCTCGCGCAGCGCAACGAGCTACGACATTCGTCGCGCCTACACTGCACTCAAGGACGAATACGATCCGAGCCGGCTCTTGACCAG
>DATCFJ010000110.1:0-3815 GCA_036509605.1 Polyangiaceae bacterium
CTCGCTCGTGACAGTGTTCGTCTGTGTGGAGAGCGCCGTTCCGGCCGTGCGTGCGCTACCGCATCGGCCGAACTTTCGAGCACACGCTCGTCCCACTGTGTCGCCTCCCGGAACGCCTGAGGGCAACTGACCCAGCGCAACACGCTCACGTCTCTGTGCGGATGACCGAAGCGGGAGGTGGGAGCTCGGCTGCTACGCAATGTGCGTTCGAGGCCGGTAGGCACCCCTTGTCCTCGCTACAAGCAACTGGCCGAGTGGAGGATCCGCGCACACCAAAATGATTGCCGTCCTTTGGGTCCTCTCGTAGGCGCGATCTGGGTCCTTCAGTTCAGTTGTGTCGGTGCTTCGAATATGTTGCTGTCGAAGGATGCCCGACGCCGCGTTTCTTGAACGACTCAGGAAGCTGCCAAGATTGCCCGGTGCGCCCGGGCCAACTCCGGATGACCGAAGCGGCATCGACTGGCTACGCGAAGAAGGAGCCGAGGAGGCCGCAATGCGCGTCGACGCCGCATACGTGTGGGCCTACGTGCCATTGGGGACAGCGGATACCTACGTTGCTGCAGGTATCGCCGTCTGCTCCGAACAAAAAGACCTGGTACTGGCGGAGCTGACGAAACTCCGTCGCCCAACTCCGAAGCTTGCCATATTCCCCCCACCCCGAACACGTCAGCGATAGTGCCGGGCGACGGGTGCCTGTCAGTCGCGCAGCAGCCATGTTGCGACGGCGTCTCTCGCGCGTGCGTCGTGTTCCAGCTTGCGCGTGGTGTGCCAGGCGGCTCCTGCGTGATCACGACACATTCTCTCGCGGCACGTAGGCGCGCAGCATCTCCGCCGCACATCGAGCATGGTCCCGAACCGCCCGAGCACAACCGCCGACGTCATCATGAGACCGATCTGCTCCGACTCCCCAAGTTCAAGCCCTGGTCATGAGCGAAATCTCCAACGATCCTGTGCCGGAGAAGCGTGGTAGCCATGACAACTCTTGCGTCGCGGGGAAAGTCAGATGCTGAGGCGCAGCGGCTTTCATGGCCGAGCGCGCCGAAGCGAACTAGCGCGCCGCGCGAGTGCATTCAGCGTTCGCGCGGAAAGATGGGCGAGCGCACGAGCTCCGAAAGCAACGCCGATGTCTGCAACGGTCGGCTCTGGGCGAGATCGACACCGTCGGGATCGGGCTGCGTCAGGTCCAATAGGACTGGCATCGCCGCATCCAAGTGCAGCACCAACTTGGTATTGGCATCGTCGGACAGGACGCCAATGCGCGCCGGTGTCCCGAGCAACGTCGACGAAAACAGGATTGGGGCGTGCCTCGGACCCTGCGCCGCAAACAGGTTCTGTCCTGCACTGATGTCCGGCGCACGACCCGGAGCCATGATGCTCGTCACCGTCGGCGCCAAGTCGACCAGTGACACCGCTGTGTCGATCGCGCGCGGCGCAACTTGCGGGACGCGCAGCAAGAGCGGCACGCGCAGGAGGGACTCCCAGAGGTAGTACGAATGCTCCCAAAAACCGCGTTCGCCGAGCGCTTCGCCGTGATCCGAGACGACGACCAACACGGTCTTGTCCAGGCGCCCCGCGTCGCGCAGCGCCTGCACGAAGCGACCGAGCTCGGCGTCCACAGCCGCGGCGATCGACTGATAGCGCCAGGTCGGGCTCGCGCTGTCCACGTGGAAGCGAGTCGCCATCGCCGTTACCTGTGGTCCGTCGAGCTCTCGCCAGTTGTGCAGGTCGAAATGAAAGAGCCAGAGCAGCTCGGGGCGCTCGTGTGGCTCCTTCAGGCGCTCGATAGCCCGGTCAACGATGCTGCTACTCGTGGGAATGTGCCCGCCGTAGCCCCAAACCTTCTTTCCCTCGCTGTAGTCCGGGATCAGCTCTTCTTGTTCGAGGTGAAAGTCTGGGACGCGGCCCCTCAGATACTCTCGAGCGGAGCGCGGAATGAGCAGGGCTGTTTGGTAGCCACTGGTCTCTGCCACACGCAGAAAACTGTTGGGGGCGGGCTCCTCCGCGTACCTACCGTTGATGATCCCGGGCAGCGAGACTCCAGTGTCCGAGCCCGCCGCATATGCGCGTCGGAAGTGCAACGACTCGCGGGCGAGCTGGCTGAAGGCCGGCATCAGCCGCTGATTTTCCGCGATATCGAGGCGCAAGGAGTCCACGTAGAAGATGAGGATATCCGGACGCGCGGCAACGGGCGGCGGTTGTACTGGCGGTGCTGGCTCTTGCCAGCTCCGAGCCAGGCTCACGTTCGCGATGCCATAGCCTTCGATCAGTTCCTCCACTCGCAGCGATGCGACCGAGTTGAACGACGAAAGCCAGGGATTTTCCAGCCAGGTCGTCGCGGTCTCGGCGCGCAGCAGCATGCGACCGATGTACACTGGGTCGCGGAAGCTGGGAGTGAGCGCGTCGAATGCCAGTCGTCGCGGGCCGGGCATTGCGAGTACCAGCGCAGCCAGTGCGCCCAAGCCGGCGAGCACCTCGCTGATGCGTCTTCGTCGGGCATTGCTTCGTGTTGCAGGCCCCAGCCAGAGCGCGATCGACACGAGGAGTACGCTCGAAGCCGCCACTTCTAGTGCCGTGTGCAGCCGCCCGTAAAGTGCGACCAGCACCGTCAGGTCGAGGTCGGCGAGCAATGCCGCGCCCAGCAGCGCCGCAAGGGTGAGCGCTCTCCACGAGCCCGGTGACGCGACGCGCGCCCGCGCCAAGAGCGTCGCTCCGAGCCAGATGGCTCCCGCCGTCGTCGCGAGCAGCAGCGGCGGCCCGGCCTGAGCCAGCCAAATTCGAGCCACATGCTCGCCTGAAAACAACCAACGCGCCGAGGAGCACAAGGCCAGGGTCGCGCAGAGGCTCCACCAAGCCCGCTCCCAGTAACGAGCCAGCAGATCGGCGGTGATGCCGCGCGCGCGGCGCACGAGGATGCCACCGGTCCAAGCGCCGAGAGCGTCCAGCAGCCACGCCGCCAGCCCGAGCGCCACGCCGGTTGCCGCGGCCAAAAGCAGAGCGCCGCCCCAGAACGCCACTCCGTGACCGTCGTGTCGAAACAGCGCGTCGATGCAGATTAGGCAGACCTCAGTGAGGACGCCGGCGGCGATGCACGGTATCAGCCATTGGGTGTGTACTCGTGGCGGGAACCGCGTGCGCGGTGTGCTCTCGTGTACGCCTAAGCGGCTCACAGCGGATTCGCTCTGCGCCCCATGGACGATTTTCGTGGGCTATGCGTCGGATGAGCTCGACGGTGTCGATCGAGATGCGGGCCTGCTGCTGGCCTTGCCGGGTCTACCATCACCAATGCTTTTGAAACACCTCCCGATGCCAGCGCAGGATTGTCTCGGGCTTCACGCGCAAGCACCGATTCGCGCCAAGTGCCCCTGATTGCGCTCGCGACCACAATGACGGCCCTCGGGCGCTTGATCTGTCGTCGGAGGATCAGCAGCTGCTGACGCAGGAGCACGTTTTTGGCGAGCAAGAGTCGGCGAGGTCGGAACAGGTCGGCAACCAGACCAAAGACTGCCGTGACGGGGTCGCGGAGTGCGGCGCTGACGTGGCGCAACGTGCGCTTGGTCACGGTAGTCACGCGGCTCACCAAACTCTTCAACACGCTTCGTCAATGCCGGCGTTTCGCCGCCGAGACAAGCTGGTGATTCCGCAAAACTGAGCGATCCTGCGCCGGACGGGGAAGTAGCCAGCAGGCCATGCGCGCCATCAGCTCCGAGAAGTTGATGCCGCTCGCTCGCACCCGCACGCGCACCTCACCCGGCGTGGCCTGCGGATCCGGCGCTTCGCGCACTTGAGGACATCCGGGGCACCGGCTTTGCTGATCC
>DATCFJ010000111.1:0-11175 GCA_036509605.1 Polyangiaceae bacterium
GCTACCGGCTACGCAACGATGTTACAGGCGGACGTCGAGCCCACCCAAGGGCTTCATCTGATCGCGACCGGCGAAAACATGAAAGATGGCAGCGTGAGCTCGGGAACATCCTGGGGCGGCTGGCTCGGGGCCGGTTGGTTCTTCGCCCCACACGCCGACGCCCGCTTCGATTTCCGAAAGGAGAGCCGCGCGCTCGGCCCCTCACACCTCAGCATCACTGAGCTAATGCTGCAGTTTCATGTGTACCTATGAGGCCTGCGCCATGAACAAGACAAAACAACGGCTCACGGTGGGGTTGCTCGTGCTCGGCAGTTTGGGCTTGAGCGCACTCGCGCAGGCCAAATCAGAGTTTCCAAGCGAGATGGCGAGGAATCCCAACCTGAACCTCTCTTATCAGCCCCCGTGCAGCGTGTGCCACATCGACGCCAACATTGGCTCGTCCACACCCATCACGCCGTTTGCGCTGTCCTTGCGCGCGCGCGGCCTGACGGGTCAAAACAGCTCCGTGTCGAGCTCGCTGTCGAAGCTCGAGTCCGACGCGGTCGACAGCGACGGCGACGGAACCACGGACGTGGACGAGCTCAAGGCCGGCACTGATCCGAATAGCTCCGCGAATGCCAGCATCAAGGACGGCCAAGAGCCGGGCTACGGTTGCGGCGGGACCGCGCCGCATGGCCGTTCGGCGCCTGGAGCGGCTGGCGTGCTGACACTGGGCTGGTTTCTGCTCCGCCGCCGGCGAGGTCAAGCGTGAAGGGCTCGAGGGTACCGAACATGAATCAGAGAATCCTTCTGCTTGGGATCGCATTGCTGGCGGCCTCCTCGCTGGTCGCTTGCCAGTCGGACCCGCCGCTGGAGGTCGCGCCGAAGGTGGAGATCTCCCAGCTCCAAGGCAAATGGTACGAAATTGCGCGCTTGCCGCGCACCACAGAGGCGGATTGCCACGGTACGACCGCGTTCTACACGCAGGCGGCGGATGGCTCGCTCGGCCTCGTGCACCAATGCAACATCGGCAGCCCGACCGGCAAATTGCAAACCATCGCCATGACCGCGACGGTGCCGGACAACTCCGTGCCGGCTAAGCTCGCGCTCAACGTCGGCGGCTACACCGGTGACTACTGGATCCTCGAGGTTGGGCCGAACTACGAGTACGCCGTAGTTGGGCACCCTTCCCGTCTGTATTTCTGGATCCTGAGTCGAACCCCGACGCTCGAGGCCAGCGTGATGAGCGGCATCCTGGCGCGCGCGCAAGACAAGCATTTCGATACGAGCGCGCTCGAGTACACGCCGCAGCCACCGGCCGGCGAACGCAACACGCTCGATACTCCGCAGGGCTCGGTGCCCGCGGGGCCGCACGCCGGTTGCGCGCTCTCGCCGCTCCAAGGCGACAGCCGCAGCAGGGATTGGAGCGGCTTCTGCGCCGCACTTGCGGTCGCCGGGATAGCGATGAGACGTCGCCTGGCGCGCAGCTCAGCTGCACGGTGACCCGCTCGGTCTAAGGGCGAATCGCAACCTTCAGCACGCCGTCGCGCTGATGGCCGAATAGGTCGTACGCTTCTTCGATCTGATCGAGTGAGAACGAATGCGTGACCAGCGCTTCGAACGGCGCTCGCTTCGCAAGGACGATGCTCATCAGGCGACGCATGCGCTCCTTCCCACCAGGACAGAGGGTGGTCACCAGAGTGTGGTCGCCGAGCCCGGCCGCGAACGCGTCGAGCGGCAACGACAGATGACCCGAGTACACGCCGAGGCTCGAGAGCGTGCCGCCGGGGCGTATCGCTCGCAGAGCGTTTTCGAAGGTGGCTTGCGTGCCTAGGGCTTCGATCGCAACGTCCACCCCGCCTCCGGTGAGCTTCTTGATTTCTGCCACCACGTCTTGTTGCTCATAGTTGAGCACGACGTCGGCTCCCATGCGTTTGGCCATCTCGAGCCGCGCAGGCACCCGGTCGATACCAATGACCAAGGAAGCGCCGCTCATCTTCGCGCCAGCGGTCGCGCACAAACCGATTGGGCCTTGCGCAAAAACCGCGACCGCATCACCAAGCCGCACCTTCGCTCGCTCGGAAGCGGAGAAACCCGTGGACATGATGTCCGGGCAGAGCACGACGTCCTCGTCACGGAGTGCGTCGGGGATCTTAGCGAGGTTCGCTTGCGCGTTCGGCACGAGAACGTACTCCGCCTGGCAACCGTTGATGGTGTTACCGAAGCGCCAGCCACCGATGGCTTCGTAGCCGTCGCCCATGTGACTGCACTGTGACGGCGCGCCCGACAAGCAGGCGCGGCATTGTCCGCACGGTGTGATGGCGCCCACGATGACGCGGTCACCCGGCTCATAGCCGACCACGCCGATCCCAACGTCGTCGACCACGCCTACCGGCTCGTGACCGACGATCAGGCCGCTCTTGACCGGATATTCACCGCGCAGAATGTGCACATCCGTGCCGCAGATCGTGGTGAGTGTCACACGAATCAGCGCTTCGCCGACGCCGGGGCGTGGCTTGGGCACTTCGCGCAGCTTGATTGAACCCTGCTTCTCGAAAACGGCAGCTCGCATCATGGCCATCTGGATTCTCCTCGCTCGGCCCCTGAGCAATCCGCGTGCCGCGCGATAAACAGCGAGTCCTTGCGCGATCACGCTCCGGGCGCGCAAACGCTGCGCGTGAGGCCGTCTGTTCGTTGCGCAACCCTACGGAACGGTCAGCGGCATGCTTCTTGAACTGGGTAACGGCATGAGCAAATCTCATCGTCATCCGTCGCACTCCGTTTTGTGGGACGATCCACGCCTCAAGCGTTTGATCGCGAACGCTTTCGAAGGCGCTGAGATTCTCAAGATCAGCGCCCTGAAGGCCGACTCCGGCGCGGACACCGCGACGGGCAAAGAGGCGGGGTACGGCGCGCCTCTGCGAATTGACTTGCGCCATGAGGGAGAGCTCAAGTCCGTCGTGCTGCACAGCGCGACTCCCAACCCCTTTGGCCACGAGTTTCGCGCGAACCGTGCCGAAGAGATGTTGATCGCCGCAGATACCTTCGGCCTACTTCCTCGTCACACCCGCGTCTTCGACGTTGGCGCCTACCGCGGAGAGGACTTCGTGTCACTACGCGATACCGGCGAGTTCTATTTGTTGACTGAATACGCGGAGGGGCAGCCTTACGCGCATGATCTGCGTCAGATCGCCGAAGCCGGCGCGCTTCGCCCTCAGGACTTTGCGCGGGTCGACGCGTTGGTTCGCTACCTCGTCAGCATTCATTGCATCAAGCTGCCAGAAAAGACGCTCTACACGCGCTCGATCCGAGACTTGCTCGGCAGCGGTGAGGGCATCTTCGGCCTCGTCGATGGCTACCCTGAGCACGTCGAAGGCGCGCCTCGCGAGCGGCTCGAACGGATCGAGTCGCTCTGCTTGGGCTGGCGTTGGCGAATGAAGCGCCACTACCAACGGCTGGTTCGGATTCATGGCGATTTTCACCCGTTCAACGTGCTGTTCGACGAACAATCGGAGTTCCGGCTGCTGGATGCGAGTCGCGGCTCCGCTGGGGATGCCGCAGACGACGTCGCGGCCATGGCAGTGAACTATCTGTTCTTCGCGCTCGAGAATCCGCGAGCTTGGCGGACGGCGTTCCAGCCCCTGTGGCGCAGATTTTGGATCGAATACCTGGAGCACTCCCGCGACCGTGAATTGCTCGACTTCGTGGCGCCCTTCCTCGCGTGGCGTTGCCTCGTGCTCGCCAACCCGGTCTGGTATCCGAACGTCACAGGCGGAGCGAGGTCACGCCTACTGGACTTCGTTGAGCAAACGCTGGAGAAGCAGCGTTTCGATCCTAACCTCGCCGACGCCATATTCGGCGACGCTTAGCGGTCACGCCACGTGGGCAGCGGTGGCACCAGCCGCAGCCTCGTGCGCTCCTTGGCCCATTCTATGGCGAGCAGCTGCCCCGCGATGCTGGTCGTCCATTCGTCGACATCACGCCAGTCACGGTAATCCCTAGGCAATCCGCCGCACACTCGGAGCAGCAAGTCACCGGCGCGGCCCCATTGGCCGCGCTCGATAGCGCCGGCAAAATGGCGATGCCCTCGAAATCGCAATCGCTCGCGAGCATCGGCGACGGCCCGACTCTCCTTGCGAGTGCGCCGGATCAGGCCGGCCAATCTCGGCCCGAAGAAGCTGCTCGTGGCACCCACGGCGCTCACACTGAAGAGCCAAACCGGGCGGGCGGCGAGCTCAGTTTCGTGTTTTGCCAGGAACTGCGCGCCTTGGGGTAGCCAGGCTCCGTTGTGCACGGCGCTTCCGAGCACGACCGCGTCGTAACACGAAAGGTTCAGGACCTCCGCCATGCTGCGGATGGAAGCTCTAACACCCGCCTTCATGAGTCGGTCGCCGACCTCTTCGGCGATCCCGTTGGTCGACCAGCGTGTGCTCGCGTACGCAACCAGCGTGGTCATTCCTTCTGGTCATCGTTCGAGAGCAGACGCCTCCAACCGGGGCGCGTCGCCAGTGCTCGAGCTTCGCGCTCCTCCTGCAAGCCGCACGAGCGGGGCTGGCGGTCCTCGCCCAGCGAGCCGTTAGCGGATGGCGAGCGTGCGATGTAAGTCGGCGGCTCGAGAGTGCTAGCAAGAGCGGGCACCGCTTGGGCCAAGCGAGCGCGCGCGGTCGGCGTCAGGATCTCGCCAAGCGCACGGCAGACGATGATCGAATGTTGGATGGCTTGATTCAGGGCAACCGCTTGCTCGGCCCCCAAAGCGAACGACTGGTCCGTATGGACGAGGGGCAGCGCCCAAGCCGGCGACTGGCGTAGATCTTCGGCGAGCTCGCTCGGTAGCGCACCGGTCAAGGCGTCGCGCTCGTCGCCCGTAAGCACGGCTCCGAGCAACGCCAGCGACGCGGCAAGCGCCGCTGAAGCTTGAGCGTCATCGGCAAATGGACCCAATTCGCGGAGGCGCCTGATGATGTCCGAATACGACGAGGGCTGCATGCACGCTCTCCCTTATATGATGCCTTGCGACTCAATCAGCTTTGCCCGAGCCGTCGTTGTCGGAAGCGCGACCGGCGTGCGCCTGTGGCGAGCGGACGACGAACACGGAACATGTAGCGTGATTGACGACTCTGGCCGCGGTTGTGCCGAGCACTCGATCGAGACCACCATAACCGTGGGAGCCGATCACGATCACATCCACAGCGTGCTCCTGGGCGCACGTGCACAGGGCTTGCCAGGGGGTCGCGACCACGACCTCCAGCGAGAATCGCGAACGAAGCGACTCGCTGAGCGTCCTCGCGCAGCGCTCGAGCCCCTCCCGAGCCTTGGCCTCCAAGTACTCCTTCACCGAAAGCTTGGGATCTTGCCAAGCCTCCGGTGGGATTTCTGGGGGCAAGCCGATGGCGCGAAGCAGCAGCAATTGAGCCTCGAAACGCAGCGCGAGGTCTTGCGCCGCGGCGAGCACGTACGCCTCGCGCGGCGACCCGTCCAAGCCAACCAAAATGCGTTCCACCCTCATGGCATTGCCTCTCGCCGGTCGGCGCTTGTTACTTGGCTAGGCGCGTGTGCAGGAGGTCCGCGAACGCCCGGCAGGCGTCTACGGTAGTGAAGATCCCAACGACCTTGTCGTGTTGCACGATGACGGCCGAGCCGTACTTCTTCTCGGCCATTGTCGAGACGACCTCGTCGAGCCCCGCGTCGGGCGACACCACGTAGGGGTCCTGGGCCATGGCTTCACTGACGAGCACCTTGCGCGGATCGAAATCCTGGAGCGACTCGACCATGTTCAAGTCGCGATCGGAAACGAGCCCGACGATCTTCGCTCCCCGCAGTACGGGCAGATGTCGCACGTGGTGTTCGCGCATCATGCGGTGCGCGAGCGCCATCGGTTGGTCTTCGCCAATCGTGTGCGGGCTGGTGGTCATGTATTTCTGCACGGTCGGGACGGGTTTTGACATTTGGATTCACCTGTTAACGAGGGGGAAGTTGGACTCTGCACCCGAGCGATCTGATTGGTGATAGGTGTGGCGCCGACCGTGATGTTCTCGGTGTTGCGCGCACCACAATTGCTCTCCCGCGCTGTCACGACGAGCGCGAACGCACTCGCTACACGGCGGCGTGATCTTTACTTCGTCGTGCGGCTGCTCGGCGGGGATCACGAGCACTGGGCAGTGCGCGTAGCGGACCGTGCCCTCGGCAACCGACCCAAGCAACATGCGTTCGACGCCGCGACGGTTGTGAGTACCAACGACGATGATGTCTGCCGCCAAGTCCGAGGCCAGTTGGGCAATTGCGTGCGCAGGATTGCCGATATTCACGTGCGACACGACCCGTGGCGGAAAGGCAGCCTGGGGGTGCTTGAGGCCAAACTTCTCGAAGTGGATCTGCAGATGCGTGCGCAAGCGCTCGATGGCTTTGGCAAGCGACTCCGGCTCGTCCAAGAAAGCGTAAGCCGGGATCGCATAGCGAGCATCCAGGGTCGGCACTGGCAGGACCGCCAGCACGTGAACCTCGGCGTCTGCTTGCTTGGAGGCGAGCAGCAGGGCCTCGTCAAGAGCGCGATCCGCCAGCTCGGAAAAATCGATCCCAACGAGTATGACGTACGGCTTGGTGTTCATGCTGTCCTCCGAAGCACACCAGCTGCATCGACCATGCCAATCGAGACGAGGCGCTTGAACAGCGTATTTGTGGCGGGTCGCGCAGCAACTGCGTCTGGACGCAGATGCTGCGCCAGGCTCCGCCCTTCTCAATCCAGAGTCCAAATAGGTGGTTCTACAGGCATGCTGAGCCGATCACTTGGACGAGCTTGTGCCGTGTGCTGTAAGAACGGGGACCGTTGCCATGCGCACGACCTTTTCCGCGACGCTGCCCAGCAATGCGCGGTTCAAGCCGCGCCGGCCGTGGGTCCCGAGCACAATCAAGTCTGCGTGGAGCAAGGTCGCCGCAGCGAGCACCTCTTCCCATGCGGAACCGGAGCGGATCATCGACTTCGCGCTGGGCATGCGAAGCTTGAGCTCTTCGGTCGCTCTATCCAGCGCCGCGACGGCCGCCTCCTCGATCGGCGTAACGACGTCCACCGCAACGTACAGGCCACCAGCGTAGGAGTAGGCCGGCGCTTCCCAACTGTGGACCAGCGTCAATTTGGAATCGAACTTGCTCGCAATTTCCAGTGCGAGATCGAGCGCACGTTGCGAGCATTCACTAAAGTCAGTGGCTACGACAATGTGTTTGAATGACATGTTCTCGGCTAAGCAAGAGTCGCGCCGAGGCTATTGGACAGTTCGGCAGCGAGGCCGCTGCACTGTGGGCAGCACGCTCAGGCTTGTCGCGCCGCGATTGGGCCGCTCAGGCATTGTAGAATTCTGAGCAACGCCTGGTCGTCTTCACCGCCGCGCGCGGTCACTTCTGCGAGCTCGGGGGCTTCGTACACTAGATCTTCTCCCGGGAGGCCATGCACCTCACCGTCAGAAAAGTGCGCGTACAGGCCTTTCGCGTCGCGCACCCTGCATTCGTCGAGTGGTGCGGTCATCCACACTTCGATGAAATGGCTCGTGCGCGCGCGAATCTGATCTCTGTAGGCTCTGCGGTTCGCGGTCGCCGGCACCAGGACGATCAGCCCTTGTTCGGCGAGCTCGACGGCAAGCCCACCCAACGTTTGGTAGAACGCGTCGCGCTCGCTGGGCGAGTACCCGGGTATTGGTCGTAGCAGCGCGCGCACCCGGTCACCGTCGAGAATACAGCAAGCCTTGCCGTCGTGGTCGAGCCGGGACCGGACGCGACGCGCCAGATACGATTTACCCGACGAAGGCAGACCAGTGAACCAAACCACTGCTCCTTTCACGAGAGCCTCCGAGATGCCGGCACTCTCATGGCCTCAGGCTTCGACAGCGAGCTTCACGAAGTCCGTTTCGGTGACGATGCCGACGATTTGCTTGCCTTCCACGACCACGAGGCAGCCGATCTTGCGCTCCATCATGATCTTGGCGGCGAGAGCCAGCGGAGCGTTGGGCGTCACCGTCACGACGTCGGTTTTCATCGCCTCTTTGAGCACCAACAGGTCCATCGCTTGTTGCTTGGCCCGGGTGCCATAACCGAGCGCGCGCAAGAGGCCGCTGTGGAATAGATCCCGCTGGCTAACGATACCGGCCAAGGCGCCGTCCTCGTCGACGATGGGCAGGTGGCGAATACGCCCCAGGCGCATCACGTCGTCGGCGACGGACAGCTTCTCGTTGCGGCCGAGCGTCACCACGTCCTTCGTCATCATGTCTCGAACCAGCATCTTCTTGGCGTTCATGGGTGAATCCCTTTGCATGAGCCGTACCAAGGCTACGGCCATGGCTAAGAGACCGGTCGTGGCCCTACGGCAGTGGGCCGGGGTGGAGCATCAACATGCGCAAACGCTGCGCGTGCCAGATCCGAGGCCGAAAAGCGAAGCCGGCACAGCGTTTGCCTTTAGTTCTGTCATGGAGCTCAAGCAAGCCATCCGCGCCCGTCACGCGGTCCGTTCTTACAGTCGGCAGGCGGTCGACGAGCACGCTATCCGGCTCTTGCTCGAGGCCGCAATCCGCGCCCCCAGCGCGAGGAACGAGCAGCCGTGGGCTTTTGCCATCGTCCAAAATCGAGCGCAGCTCGAGCGCTACTCGGATCGCGCCAAAGCTGACTTTCTTGCGCGGGCCGCCGCGACTGGAGAAGCAGCAGCCAGCGCACGACTGCTGCGCGACGAAAGTTTCAACGTCTTCTACGACGCGGGCACTCTGATCGTGATCTGCACGACCGAGCAGAGCCACTACGCCGAAGCGGATTGTTGGCTCTCCGCGCAAAATCTGATGCTGGCTGCCTGCGACCTGGGCCTCGGCACCTGCCCGATTGGCCTTTCTGTGCCGGTGTTGAACACGGCGCAGGCAAAATCCGAGCTGAGCATTCCCGAGCGAGGAGCCGCCATTGCGCCGATCGTCGTCGGCTACCCAAGCGGCCCCGCTGCCCTCGCCATGCCCCGCTCCGCGCCCAGAATTCTGAGCTGGCGGCACTAGCGACGCAATAGGTCGGTCGCGCCGTGTGGCGCGGCGCGGATGGCATTCGGGACCTCCAGATGCAGTTGGCGAGACAAGCTTCGCTTCTTGTATTGGTGGTCGCCCATACGACCCAGAATATCGATCAGCGTGGTCACGGCCTCTGCGATGTACGGGCCCTTGTTCAGCATCACGCACTCCGCACGTTCTGACATGGCCGCATCGGTCACCTCAGCACGAGTGGCTTGGCCAGTCCGCGCCATTTGGTCGAGTACTTGCGTGGCCCAGATCACTGGCAAGTGTGCGGCCTCGCATAACCAGAGGATCTCTTCCTGCAGCTCGGCCAATCGTTCGAAACCAGCCTCCACTGCCAGGTCTCCGCGCGCGATCATTACTCCTAGTTGGTAGCGACTCATCGCAGCGAGCAGGATCGCGGGAAGTTGTCTAAACGCCGCGACCGTCTCTATCTTCAGAATTACGCCGAGCTTCTCTGCGCCAAGCTCTTTCAAGCGGGCATAGAGCGCCCGCACGTCGTCCGGATTGCGCACGAATGAGGCGCCCACGATGTCGGCTGATTCAACGGCGAAAGCCAGCGCTCGTTCGTCGTCGGGGCCTAGCGAAGGGCCGCCCAATGTCGAATCCGGAAGGTTGATCCCTTTCTCGGCGCCCAAGCGGAAAGTTCTGCCGGGCGCACGTGTCACGCGCAAGACCACACCGCACAATTCCTGAGTCTCGACAACGCATTCGAGCTTGCCGTCGTCGAACAGCACACGCTCGCCGGGAGTGAGCGCCAGCAATGGCTCGCGAAGACTGCAGCATATCTCCGGCAGAACGCCCGACTCTGCGGCATCGCCGTCGGCTCGGAGTCGGAAGCGGTCGCCTTCAACCAAGGACAGCCGAAACGGTTGGGCCTCGACCGGACCGACGCGAAACTCGCCTATTTTCCGCTTGCCACGTTGCAAGCGAACGAGGGTGTCCGGAACGACGTAAGCGGTTCGCTCAAGCACGGCGATGGCTTGCTGTTCGTCGTGGTCGACGACCGACAACCGACGCTTCCGACCGCGAGCGTCGCGAAGCTCGAGCTCGTCACCGATCGCCAGCTGATGCCAAACCGTCGGCGGCACCCGCAGTGCCGGACCCCCGTGCGGTTCGGCGCCGACTGACGCTGGCCGTAAAACCACGTGGCACGGTTTCGTGACCCGCCCGAACGCGTCTCGCTCGGGCCTCCAGCGCTCGACCTCGAGCCCAGGGTGCGGAGCCACGGTGCGCAGCTTCGGTCCGGGCAGATCGACGAGCACGCGCAGAGTCATGCCACGCTCGCTCGCCACTCGCCTCGCGGTTTCGACGATATGACGCCACTCGGCGATCTCCTCGTGAGCGCCATTGATACGCAATACGTTGACCCCTGCATCGAGCAGGCGCCCCACCCACGACGCATTCACCAAAGCCGCATCCGGAGCCGTGACCATCACGTAGACGTGGCGCCCGAGCGGCCTTGGACCGAGCAGGGCCTGGCTGTGTCGATGCAAGAGACGGTCGCCGTCAGCCGCGGTAATTGCCTCCGCACCGGCACGAAGCTCGTCGTGCACAGAGCCAGTCTGGTGTGCCAGGGAGTCGTCGATACGGGCGATGACCTGCTCCACCGCGTCCGCGACGTGTCCCTCGATGCGCCCTAGAGACGATAGCCCGTGTCTGCCGAGCTCGACTTGCAGCGGTCTGAGATCCACCTGCCGCGCCACGAGATAGTGGATCAAGTTGATCGCGCTCGCGCGATATTCCGCCGAGACATCGGCTAGCTCCGCCGTCGCTCGCGCCTCCGAGGCCGTAAGCTCCGTGCTGAGGCCAGACAGCTGTGAACGAAGTGCACGAAGTAACTCGATTGTCGGGCCGCGCTTGATGCTCGCCGTCTTTTCCATCTGCGGTGCGACGTCGCAAGGGGCGTGCCACGTATGGGAGCTCAGACTCGTCAGGGCTCATCGGACGCAAACCGCCGGCGCCCGAGGCAGAGACGCAAGGTTTGCGCGCTACGACGCTGCTCGCGCAATCGGTGCGCGCGGTCAGGGCCTCGAGGGGCAAACGCAGGTCTACATCTGACGATGTCCTGACACCACCGTGACCTTGCGAGCGATATGTGTAGCGCCCATGACGACCGCAATCCAGCAGCGCGCTTTCGATGAACGCATCTGGTGGCGTAAATCGC
>DATCFJ010000112.1:0-10381 GCA_036509605.1 Polyangiaceae bacterium
GACCTGGGGGCAAGCGTTAATCCCCATGCTCAGGGGTGGTGCGCTTGGAGTCGATAGCCCTTGCGCACGCAAAACAGTGGGGAGCCCCCAGCAATTTGGGTCTGAAAACAGGCCAATTGTGGCGCTAATTCAGCTGTGCACGGCCGCTGATTGGTGGGGAGTCCCCACTATTTTCGCGGGTCCGCGCAAACGCGGAGCAGGAGGAGCTGATCGAGTACATGATCTTCGATCTCGGCTCGCGCGTGCCGCCGCCCAAAACCTGCGTGCCCTTGACGACCTGCCCCGCCGGCGAAGACTGCGGCTACGCACCCGACGGTTACGGCGGCCCACCCGAAGAGGTGCGGCAGGGGGAGGTAGAGCCTGCTTGGCCCGCTAAGAAGGTAGCCGGGCGTGGGCAGATAGTGGGGACTCCCGAGACTCCCCACTAAATTTCGGAGGAGGCCATTTTTGCCGTAAATCGGCGGCGTGCGCCGCCGATCCTCGAGCGGTGAGATCTGTTCCTGTCCACGCATTTCAAGTTGGAATTCGTGTTCGGAAGAGCCTTCGAGCGTGTGAAATTTGAGTGCTATCTTGCCCGGGCCCATTTGGGGCTCGGCATCTCGATGAACAAGGCTCACAGCAGGCGCTCCGCAACCACGGTCCCCGGATTCCCGTCCCTCATCACGTTCGCCACGCTCGGCGCCATCGCCGCGTTGGGCAGCGCGTGTCATTCGGCCAGCTCGGACCCTTCGCAGCCGCCGGACCCGACGCCTGAGGCGGGACCAGTCGACGCGAGCATCTCCAAATTTTGCGATCTGCCTGGCTCGGTTCAGTTTACGGTGGCGGGTAGCGTGACAGTGCCTGGTATCGACACTTCGCAGCTTTCGTTTTTGCATTTGCCGCCCGGATTCTGCGTTCACTATTTTGGCAATGTGCCGAACGCGCGGCAGCTCCGCTTCGCGCCAGGTGGAGAGCTGTTCGTCGCTTCGCCAACCACGGGCACGACGGGTGGCGGCGCCAACGGCAAGAGCGCAATCCTCGTGCTCCCCGACGACAACCGCGACGGCTACGCGGACCCCCAGCAAACCTTCTTGTCGAGTCTGCCGTCGACGCAAGGTCTGCTGTTTACCGACGGCTATTTCTACTACCAAGACCACACGAAGATCTTGCGCGTGCCGTACCGCTCGGGCGACCGCGCGCCGTCTGCAGCTAGCGAGACCGTGGCCGATATTCAGGTTTATTCGTCGGACTTGCATTGGCCCAAGGCGCTCGACCAAGCGGACGACGGCACCATCTTCGTCGGCAACGGCGGCGATCAGAGCGAAAGCTGTATCGAGCCGCATCCGTTCCACGGCGGCATCCTCGAGCTCGACGGCACGATTGGCGGAGCGCAAGTCGCCAAAGGCTTTCGCAATCCGATCGCGATACGCTGCGAGCACGGCAAGAACTTGTGCTTCGCCACCGAGCTCGCGCGTGATTACTCGGACGGCAGCGGCGGACGTGAAAAGCTAGTGCCGATTCGCGCCGGCGACGACTGGGGCTTTCCGTGCTGCGCCACGAAGGGCGTGGCCTTCCCCGACTCCGGCAATGCTGACTGCTCCACCATCGCCTCCGAAGACGCCTCGTTCTTGATCGGTGACACACCGTTCAGCTTCGACTTCGAGCGCGGCAAGTGGCCCGCGCCATATAACGGCTCCGCGTTTGTCCCGCTGCACGGCGCGGCCGGAACCTGGCACGGCGCGCGCGTCGTGATGGTCGCCGTGGACCCGAAGACCGGCCTGCCCTTACCCGGCGATGACCTCAGTGGCGGCGTTTCCAGCGGCGGATTGCGGGATTTCGCGACCGGTTGGGACGACGGCATGCTCGCCCACGGCCGCCCAGGCGCCGTCGAGTTCGCGGCGGACGGACGCCTGTTCCTCGGTGACGACAACAACGGCGAGATCTTCTGGATCGCGCCGCTGGCTCTCGATATTCCGCGCTAAGCGAGACCGAGCCGCGCTCACTCGGTCTCGTCGTCCTTCTCGAGCTGGATCACGTTGTCTGCTGCCGCCTTGATCTTTTCTTCGGCAGCGGCGACATGCTTTCGCGACGACGTGAACGTGTAGCCGGCAGTGCCCATGCAGGCGATCGCGAGCACGAGCGAAATCCCCCACACCATGCGATTGGCCAGCAGCAAAGCCACGGACGCGATCACGATGCCAATCTCGGCAGCCAGCAAGGCGCGCTCGTAGCCTTCTGCGACGTCTTGGCGCGCTTCGATCATCTTGTCGTAGGAGTCCGCGTCCTCCTTCGCTTCCTTCATGTCTCGTTCGTACGTCTTGGCGGTCTTGGCGAAGTTCACGATCACCGAATGGTCAGGCGTGAGCAAATCAGCGAGGTCTTCGACCGAGGAAGAGATCAGATCTTTGAGCTCGGCCGTGTCTTCGTCATCCTTTTGTCCTGCCGCGCCGCGCTTGTTGCGAAGCGTGGTTTCGATTTTCTCTCTCCGTCTCCCGCCGAAGAAACCCCTCGGCCGCGACAATAGAGTCGAGTTGCGGGGCTCTGGAAAGCGCGAAGTGATTTGCCGCCGCACTCGAGGGGGGCCGCCGAACGAACCACCCGCGAGCGAGTCACCGGCGTTGACGACGCAATCTTGTACGACAAACCTGAAGGTCGACTTGTGACGCCTCGCGCCTTCGCCTATGCCTCCCGAGCGCCGCTTCGGGTCCACGAGCCACGGCGAAAGCCAATGAATTCCCGCGATTACTCGAGCATAAGTCCTTCGGCGTTGTCGCTGCTCCTGATGAAGTCAGAGTCCGCGATTGCGTTCGCGAAGGAAGCAGCAAACCTGCTCTGGGGCGAGTCGGTACCAGAAGAGCTAGCTCACGCGATGGCGGCCGAGAACGCGCGTCGCAGGCTCCGGCACTTCGAGAACCGCTATCGCAGTCTGGACCGACTGCTCAGCGAAGCGGCGCTATCCCGAGTCCTCGAGATCGGCTCCGGTCTTTCGTTCAGAGGTCTCGAGCTAGCTCGCAACAGCGCGATATTCTACCTCGACACCGACCTACCCGAGATCGCCGTGCTCAAGGCGGAGCTAATCGCGAAGCTGCACCCCACGCCGCTCACTGGCGTGTTGCGCGTGCAGCCGCTGAACGCGCTCGATAGCGAAGCCTTCCACGCCGCCGTCGCCGACATACCACCGGGGCCACTCGCGATCGCGAACGAGGGCCTGCTCGTCTACTTGGACGGCGAAGAAAAAGCGCAGCTCGCCAGCAACGTGCGCGCAGCGCTACGGGCGCGAGGCGGCGTATGGCTGACCGCAGACGTATACGTGCAGAATGCCGGGGGCTCCGCGCCGACTGTCGGCTATGGCCGCTCTCGCGAATTTCTCGACAAACACCGCGTCGAACAAAACAAATTCAGTAACTGGGACGCCGCTGAGCGCTTCTTCACGAGCAGCGGCTTCCGTGTCGTCAAGAAGCTCGCCCACGAGCACCCGCTACACATCCGCGAGTCCTGGGCGCTGGCAGTCGCGCCGTAGCTTGTTCAGCCCCAAGCTTGGACCGACCCAGCCGGCTGCCTCGTGCTGTCGACTGTGATAGCTTCGGAGCGCCCGTGTTTCGCGCCCTCTCCAACCTGCTATTCCGCGGCCAAGATCCAACGCGCGATTGGCTGAGCGACCCTTCGAAGCTGGTAGTGGATGTCGAGCGGGGCACGCTGTGCGGCGTCGCGGTCGGCGGCTCGTTTGCGGGGCTCGCAGCGCTCGGTCCTTCGGATGACGCGCGCCAATCAGCGCGCGGGTTGTCGCATTGGGGCGCGTGCGGCATCTGGTGCACGCGCGACGAAGACTTGCTCTCCGATTTCACGGTGTCTCTCGTTTCGGACGGCGGCAAGCCGTTCCCAGGCGTGTTCCTGCATAGCGGCAAGCCACTCGCGATTTCGAAGCAAACCACTCGCGAGCAGCTGCTCGCCCTGCTCGGCGAACCGTTCGCCGAATCCAACGCAGAGGGCGACACGGTGCTCTACTACGAGCACCCGGCCGCAGAAGTGCAATTCACCTTCACGAAGCACCTGGGCACACTGGAGGGCATCGAAGTCTGGTACGAGCCCGAGCTCTCACAGCCCGGCGCGCTCGAACAGAACCAGATTTCAAAGCCGTTCCCAGCGGCGCTGTGCCGACGGCTGCCCGCGTGATATGCCCCCCCGACCAGATCTGCGTCAAGTGAGCAAACCGCCGCCGTCTGCGACAAGCGACTCGCGACGCAATACGTAGCGCTTCAGACAATAGCCAAGGATCGTGCGCTCGTTGAGCGATGGATCGATGCCGATGGATCGCTCCGCGTGAAGAGCAGGGTAGCGACTCCAGTGTGTGGTCGCGTGCTCGTGATGTACGGTGTGATATCCGGCTTGAAAGACCAGCCAATTGATGATTGGACTGACGAAGTTGCGGGAGTGGTTATCGCGCGATCGCGGATCGCACCCGACGTGCTGCACGTAGTTGGTAAACATCATCGACCAAGACGAGAAGATGACTGGCACGCCCAGAGCGAAGGCATAGGTGAGTGCGCCGCGAACGGGGCCATAGAGAGCAACTGCAAGCGACGCAGCCGCGCCGTGGCCGAGCACGACAACGGCGGTTTCCAAGACTATTTGTCGGAAGTGACGCCCTCCGCGGCGACGTTTCTGGACCACGTAGCGCCAGATGCCACGAGCTTGAGCGACGGCTGAGCGCGTAGGATAACTGAGCGCTGCCCAAAGCGTGTCGTCGACAGCGTGCGGAGAGGCTTGCGTCGCGTCTCCCGCACCGTTCAGGTATCGGTGGTGGTTCTGGTTGTGCGTCGGCAACCAAACGAACACTGGACAACCGTAGAAGAACGAGAGCCAGGCGGAGTACGCCGCGTTTGAGCGGCGGCTATGAAACACTGGCGCATGTTGGTGGTTGTGCGTAAGAACGCCAGCGCAGTACGCGAAGTACAATGCGAGCGGTAACAGCCACGGGGCAAGCCCGGGCTTCATGAAGCTGAGCACGGGCAGGGCGGGGAAAAATATTAGAGACCAAAGGAGCGCGCGACGGTCGGCGGCAAATCGCAGGTTCATGAATTTGGATCCGTGTTAACGTTTGCGAGGGTCACTCTGTTCGGCGAGTGGATCATGCGTGCTGAAAACACCTCGCGCTATTCGCGTGCTATTCGGGTTTCGAGATGAGCAAGCGCCACGAGAGCAATACCGCAAGAAAAGGGCCAAAACAGCAACGAGCAAAGGCCACGCTAGAGGCCATCCTCGACGGCATGATTCGGGTTTTGGAACAGGAAGGGGCAGACGCAGCAACCACCTCCCGCGTTGCCGAGGTCGCCGGCGTGAGCGTTGGCACGCTGTACCAATACTTCGCCAATCGCGACGCGATTCTGGACGCCCTTCAAGATCGCGAATTCGATCGCGCACAACAGATGATGAGCCGCGTGCTTTCACGCGGAGCCTTCAACTCCGATCGTGAGGTGGCCCGCGCAGTCATCGAGGGCCTGCTGGAGCTTCACAGCGCCGCGCCAGCCCTGCATCGCCTGCTCGTAGTCGAGGGCCTACGTGTCACTCCGACCGAGCGCGTTCAAGCCTTCGACATGCGCATCATCGGTGCAATTCGTAGCTTCCTTGGCCTCGCCAACGTCAGCATCCGGCGCAAGAATTTGGATGCGGCTGCGTTCGTGGTCTACCAAGCCGTGCGCGCCACCATGCTCGCTTGCCTCCTCGAACGCCCTCCCGGCCTCGACGCCGCCACGTTGGTCGACGAAATCACTGATTTGGTGCTTCGCTATCTGGCGGCTGACAATGCCTAAGGGCCCGCGAATGGAGCAACGAAGCCAGCCGGGACTCAAGATTGTTCAGATCTTGGGGTCGCTGCGCGCTCGCCTTCGCGATGATGGGTCGGCGCCTTTCCGCGCGCCCCAGATGCAAAAGTTTTACATAGGACGCTTTTCTGCGGCGTCTAGGCTGCCCCCGAGCACCTCGCCTTACGTCGGAAGGCCGACGTAGATCGGCTCCCGCGCGAGGGCACGAGACCGTCCGGCCATTCGCGCGCCCTAAGGAGCCGCACCCAGGCGCCAAGTGCTCATGGCACGCGATACGCGACCCTCGACTCATTGCGATCCCAAACGACCGCGCCTGATGCGAGCGGCGCAGTGGCAGTCGCGGCTGCAAGCGCTTTGGTAATCGTCACGCCTTCGCCGAGTACGATCTGGCCCAGCACCGGATCGAGGAGCAGCTGGCCCTTCCGGGGATCCTTTGGGTCATAGACGGCGTAGCGCACGGCCCCGATGCTACCGGGTTCGGTGCTACGCTGCGAGCCCACTCTAGCAAGCGAGAAACTCGATGGACGTTCGCGCAGCCGTAGCCAATGCGCCAGAAACTCAGCTCAGCATCGAAACCGTTCAGCTCGACGGACCACGCGCGGGTGAGGTGCTCGTGGAGATTCGCGCTACGGGCGTGTGTCACACGGACGCGTACACCCTGTCCGGGCAAGATTCAGAGGGCATCTTTCCGAGCATTCTCGGGCACGAGGGCGCCGGCGTCGTCGTGGATGTCGGCGCGGGTGTGAAGTCGCTCAAGAAGGGCGACCACGTGATCCCGCTGTACACGCCCGAATGCCGCGAGTGCGAGTACTGTTTGAACCCCAAAACCAACCTATGCCAGGCGATCCGTGCCACGCAAGGCAAAGGCTTGATGCCGGACGGCTCGAGCCGCTTCCGACGCGGCAAAGACACGCTGTACCACTACATGGGCTGCTCCACGTTCGCGAACTACACGGTGCTGCCGGAAATCGCGCTGGCAAAAATCCGAGAAGACGCGCCGTTCGATAAGGTTTGCTACATCGGTTGCGGTGTCACCACGGGCATCGGCGCGGTGATTCACACGGCCAAGGTCGAGCCGGGGGCGAACGTAGTCGTGTTCGGCTTGGGCGGCATCGGGCTGAACGTGATCCAAGGCGCGCGCCTGGTCGGTGCCGACAAGATCATTGGCGTCGATCTCAACCCAGCGCGCCGCGCCATCGCCGAGCAGTTCGGCATGACTCACTTCGTGAACCCGAGCGAGGTCGGCGCCGAGCTGGTGCCTCACCTGCTGAATCTCACCGGTGGCGGCGCGGATTACAGCTTCGAATGCGTGGGCAATGTCGAGCTGATGCGCCAAGCACTCGAGTGCTGTCACAAGGGCTGGGGCGTATCAGTGATTATCGGTGTCGCCCCCGCTGGCGCCGAGATCAAAACCCGCCCCTTTCAGCTGGTCACCGGCCGCGTCTGGAAGGGCTCTGCGTTCGGCGGCGCCCGCGGCCGCAGCGACGTGCCAAAGATCGTCGATTGGTACATGGACGGCAAGATCCGCATCGACGAGCTGATTACTCACACGCTGCCCCACGCGCGCATCAACGAAGCCTTCGATCTGATGCACTCAGGCGAATCGATTCGCACGGTCGTTACGTACTAACGGAGCTCGTCAACTTCACGCAAGCGCGCAGCGGGGTCGAAGTGAAAGAACGCGGCCAGCTCGGCGTACAGCTCTGCGTGCTTGCTCTCGAGCTGCAAGGGCTTCTCGAAAAACGCTTCGACGACGACGGCGAAGAACTCGGGACCGTTGGTCGCGCCATACGGATCGATGTTGGTCTTTTGGTGGCGCTCCACGGCCGCGCGCAGCTCGGCATATTCTTCGCCCAGAACGCGCGACCAAGCCGAGTAACGCTCTCCGTTGTCTAGCTCGGGAGTGCCGTCCATCACGCCGTCCTCGGCGTCCAATTGGTGCGCGAATTCGTGAAGCACGACATCGTGCCCGTCGGCGGGGTTTGCTCCGCCGGCCAACACCGAATCCCACGCCAGCACCACGACGCCACGCATCCAAGACTCACCAAGCCGCGCCTCATCGCCTTCCACCACCACGTAGCCGTCGCGCTTGCGCTCGTGGCTGCGGTAGGTGCTCGGATAAATGACGATGCTCGCCAAATCAGGATAAAGGGGGCTATCGAGCTCCACGCGGTGCAATAGCAACAAGCAAGCGCGCGCCGCGATCACGACGCGCATCTCGTCCGTCAGCTCGAGCCCGCCCGCGCCCTCGAAATTCTTCTCCGAGATGAACACGCGCACCAGCGCCTCGAGCTTGCTGCGCTCTTCGTCCGTGAGGTACCCCGAAAGCGGCACGCGCGCTCGGATCAGCGCTCGATAAGCCTCTGGAAACGGCTCGGCCAAGACCTGCGCGCGGTCTAGCCGCCGCCACCAATCGAACATGGGAACGCAGCATGGCAGACCCGGCGCGAAACGAAATAGCGCTCGCACCGCCCCCGCCCCCGCTCCCGCGCTAGGGCGACAGCGCGCGCGTGGCGATGCGCGAAAAGACTGGAGCGGCAATCGTGCCGCCCGTGCCTTCTTTTTGCGAATCTGCGACACCGACGTAGATGACCCAACGCGGCGCACTCAGCGGGACGATACCCACGAAGTTGGCGAACGCAGCAACGCCGTGCGGGCACACCGCACAATCCGGACTCGGATCGCTCGTTCCGGTCTTGCCGCCGACGCGCACGCCCGCAACGGCGGCGGCTTTGCCGGTGCCGAGCTCGCCCGTCACGACACTTTCGAGCATCGAGCGCACGGTGCGCGCCGTCGCCTCTTTGATGACACGCTCCGGCGCAGCCCCAGGAACCGCGAGTAGGCCGTCGTTGGCGAACACGCCGTAGGCGGCGGCCAGCGCGAGCGGCGTCAGAGTGCTGCCCTCGCCGTTGGCGATGACCGCGCCGCGCATCGTGCCGCCCTCGATGCTACCGGGAATCGCGACGTGAAAGCGACGCATGCCGTCGTTGAAGCGATCCGCACCGAGCACGTCGAAAATGCGTGACACGCCGATATTCGACGAAACGTCCAAAATCTCCGACGCATCGAGCGAGCCGTGTTGCTCCGGCTCCCAGAGCACGACCGCGCCGTACGCGCGCGAGCCGTTTCCGCAGTCGAAACGCTGCTCGGGTGTGATCAGCGCTGCGTCGAGCGCCAGCGCCACGGTCAACGTCTTCAGCGTCGATGCGGGCACCACTAGCGCGCCTGGCTCGTCGTCGTGCAACGCCAAGACAGTCCCGTGATGCGGGTCCAACACGACGACAGTGGCCCGCTTAGCGCCCCACTCCGCGCGCGCACGACCCGCTTCGTCGTCCACGATGCCCTGTAAGCGCGCATCGATGGACGCGCTCGGCGAGCGCGCCGCCGCCTGCGCCGACTGCTGTGCCGAGCCGGCGCACGCGCACAGGCCCCGCCCAAACAAGCCCACAGCAACAAGCCCCGGGCTCAGCCATCGCGATGACATCAAGCCACCTTTAGCATGGGCCCCCCCTCACTGCGCTGTCCATTGCGGCTCAGCGTGGCGCTCTAGCCAATGTGGTGATCTCTTGTTTGCTCGTCGGATGGCCCAGCCCGAGCGTGGGCTTGCCGCTTCGTGCGGTTGGCTACAGGTCTCGTGTATGCCGAGTACAATTCGAGGACTGCGGATTCTCGTCACGGGTGCAACGAGTGGCGTCGGTGAGGCGCTCGTGGCCACGCTCGCCGAGCGTGGTGCGGAGGTGTTGATCCACGGGCGGGATCGCGCGCGCGTCGCCGCTGTCGGTGAGTGTTCGAGAATCGGGGCTGAGCGTCGGTTCGTCGCGGATCTTTCGCGGCTGACAGAGGTGTGGCAGCTTGGGCGTGCTGCCTCTGCCAGAGGTCCGCTTGACGTGCTAGTCAACAACGCGGGTGTCGGGTTTGGGCGCGACCGCAAACAGCGCGAGCTCAGCGCAGACGGCTTCGAGCTTCGCTTCGCAGTAAATTTCTTGGCTCCGTTCGTGCTCACCGAGTCACTTCTCGCACTTGGCTCGCCACGTCGTGCGGTGGTGAACGTCGCTTCCGCTGGTCAGGCGCTGCCCGACCACAATGATTTGATGAGCGAGCGCGGCTATGACGGTGTGCTGGCGTATCGGCGTAGCAAGCTCGCGCTGATCGCCGACACGTTTGAGCGAGCGTCGCGCGATCGGTCGCGGAGTTACGTCGCGTTACATCCAGGCACTTTTTTGGCCACTAAAATGGTGCTTGAGGCAGGAATTCCGTCGCAGGGCAGCGCGCAGTCCGGCGCGGACGCGGCGCTCAGCGTCATCGAGCGCGCGCTCGGCGGCGAAACTGGGATCTACTTCGATACCGACCGCACTAGCGAGCCGGACGCCTGGGCGTCGAGCCGTGAGCAGCAGCGCGTTCCCGGGCGGCGCAACTGCACACATCTACACGCGCGCGCGCTGAGGCAATCTGAAGGGGCGTGTGCTCGCAGCGACATTTCTGGCGAAGAGCGTCCGTGCACACAGAGCTGGGCGGGTGGCGAACCGAGCGCGGCTCACGCGCGATAGGGCGCGCTGAGTTCCAGGGCTCGTTCTCGCAGC
>DATCFJ010000113.1:0-4720 GCA_036509605.1 Polyangiaceae bacterium
TAACGCGATCGCGAGATCCAGCACGCCCGGCTCCTCCGGATTCGGGAAGGGCACGGTCGGGAAATGCCCATCGGGCTCGCGCTGCTCCAGAACACTCCGAAAATCGGCGTAGCCGGCCTCCGCGAAGAGGCGCTCGACGACGCTCGCCCCCACACCGTGCAGCGGCGTGTACACGATCCCAAACTTGCGATCTGCGACGACGCGCGGCAATTCGCTGCGAATCTCCGCAAAATACCGAGCAACGATGTCGGCGCCAATCGGCTCTTGGCGAGCGAGATCCCCGAGCGGGACGTCCTTCGCCGGGCCGAGCGCGTTCATGCGCGCCGCCACCTCGTGGTCCATCGGCGCGACCACCTGCACGGCGTGCTCCGAGTACAGCTTGTAGCCGTTGTACTCGGGTGGGTTGTGGCTGGCGGTGATCATGATGCCCGCGTTGGCGGCGAACACGCGCACGGCGTAAGCGACGAAGGGCGTGGGGACCGGCTCGTGAAAGCGCTTCACCGGAATGCCAGCGGCGATCAGTACGCGCGCAGCGGCGTCAGCGAAACGCTTGCTGTCCAGACGCGCGTCGCAGCCGACGATGACGGGGCGAGCGCGGGCGTCGGGGGTGCGAGCCAGTAGCTGATCGGCCAGCGCGCGTGTGACGCGGATCACGACCGCGAGATTCATGCGCGCGCTGCCTGCGCCGACGACGCCGCGCAGCCCGGCCGTGCCGAACTCCAAATCTTGCGCCATGCGCTCGTGCAACTCGGCATAGTTGCGGGCCTCGATCAGAGCGCTCAGCTCGGCTCGACAGGCCGGATCGGGGTCCGCTGCAGCCCACACGCGCGCGCGCTGCAGAAGGGCGCTGATTTCTGGTGAGTCCGGCTGTCCTGGGCTCGATTCGAGCATGACAGATGTTACAGCCCCGGCGGGCTCAGGGCGACACGCGAACGTCGATATGCACTTGTTTCTCGGCGGGCGCTTTCGCTTGTGTGAGCGGACGATAGCTAAAATCCAGCGCAACGTTGCCGGGCGCCTTGGCGTCTAAGTCGAACCGCCGAGTGCCAGTGTAGCCGGTGCAGTCAGCGCAATCGCTAGGCGGCGCGTCTGCGTAGCTTTCGCCGAGCAGGCCGAGCACCGCAGCGTCCGGCGCCAGGTCGATGCGCCATTTCATGGGCGTGCCGATGCTCGCCGGGAGCAGCACCGAGAAGTGCTCGCCCGGCTTGGCCGCGATTTGGTGAGACGTTTGGCCGTAGACATGTGCGCCGGCATTCGCCGCCGCGGGCGCTGCGCTCGCGACCGCGGACGTGACGCTAGCGGGAGGCTCTGCGGCGGGCACCGTGCTCGACGTCACGGCGGTCGCAACGGGCGCAGTCGCTACGGAGGCAGCGGGTGCAGTCTCCGAGCCTGGACGACTGCAGCCAACGACGGCCAGCACGCACAGCGCGCTGAGCCGGGAAACGCACTCGATACCGCGTAGTGAGAGCTTGCTGATCAGGATGCTCAATCCCAGTTCGCGCAGATCGCGCCGTCGTCGGCGTTGAGCGCTTTGATGTGATCCTTGGCGGCCTTCACCCAAGTGGCGTCCAGATCCAACTCGCCGTAAGCCACGACTTCGTACATGCGCACGGCGTAACCGCAGAAGCCGAGCGCGGCGTAGGCATTGCCCGCGTAGTAAGATGCGTACCCGACATAAAGGTCATCCTTGGGGGCCGCGGCGATCATGTCGGAGAACGCTTGCAGCGCGTTCGCCTGGCTCTTCCCGCTCAGCCAAGTGAGCGCGCGATTGATGGTGTTGCCATGACAGTTGTCGCGGGACGAGCCGACCGGCACGCAGTTGACCAATTGCTGCTCGGACAAGTCGAGGCTCTGTCCGTTCATCAGCACTTCGGTCGCTTCGAGCGTCGCAGTAGCCGCGTGCGTTCGAGCTCGAGCTTCGCCGCGCGTAACGGCGAAAGCCCAACAGCTACCGCACAAGCTCTGATTGCGCACCGGTGGCAGTTTGTCGCGCCAGGAGAATTGCGGGTTCGTGACCGACGGGATGGCAGAAGACGGGAACGAAGCGCCACCTTTACCAGCTACCTTTTCGGCGGTGACGATCAGGCCACTCGAGCCGACGCTTGGAGCGTTGTCGTCCGGGTCGCGACGAGCCTTCGAGCGCTCGGGTGCGCTGGGCGGAAGCGCCGAGCGCTCGACTAGCGTTTCCTTGTACAGGTTGGGCTTCTTCGCGAGCTGCGCGCGCTTCTGCTTTTGATCCTTGGCCGTCGCCGGATCGGGCTACGCATCGAGACCGGTGATGTCTTTCGTCGGCTTGTCCGAGACCGAGGTCGCGCCAACTTGGAACGACTGCTTGGACTTCTGAATCGACGCTCGCAACTTGCTGAGTTTGTCTTTCAGCGCGGGAGACGCCTTGGCCTCGCGCTCGGAGAAGCGTTTAGCGCGCGCGGCGGCCTCGGCTAGGTCTTTGGCGGACAGCTTGATCTCGAGCTTGCGCTTGAGCGGAGCGAGCAACTTCACGGGCGACTTTCGGCCCGCTGCGCGTACGAAATCCGGAGGTGACTCGAGGCCCACCTTCTCCAGCTCGGCGAGGCTCTTCTGCGCTTTGGCGACCGCCTTTTTTGGCCTGTTTGTCGGCGCTCTTGGCCTCTTTCTCGACCTGCTTATCGGCGGTCTTCGTCTCCTTCTGGCAAGCTGTCAACGGGGCTGGAGGAGACGCACCGCCGCGTTAAGCGCGACTCAGTGTTTCGGCAAGACTCGTGTCGTACTGGCCGCTGCGAAACTCGGGCGAGACCAAGACCTTTTCCAGGAAGGCAAGATTGGTAACGCGCGGGCCCTTCGGGCCGAGCAACTGCACGCGGCAAACTGCGAGCGCCGCTAGCAGCCGTTCCAGTGCCTCTTTACGATCTTTTCCGTGGGCTGCGATCTTTGCGAGCATCGGGTCGTAGTACGGAGTGATCTCTTGGCCGGCCATTACGCCGGAGTCGACTCGAATGCCGGGCAGCTCGCTCGGTAGCTCGAACTGCTCCAGACGACCGGGTTGCGGGGCAAAGCCTTTTTGCGGATCTTCGGCGTACAACCGAACCTCGATCGCGTGTCCGGCAAGCACTGGTTCGAGCGCAGCCTTGGGCAGAGCAAGGCCCTTGGCAACCGCGAGTTGCAACTCGACCAAATCGAGGCCGGTCACGAGCTCGGTGACGGGATGCTCGACCTGCAGGCGGGCATTTACCTCCAAGAAGAACAGCTCGCCTTCGGCGTTAGCCACGAACTCGACCGTGCCGGCGCCGCGATAGTCCGCCGCGCGCACTACGGAAAGCGCCGCATTCCAGAGCTTTTTGCGGCGCTCCGCCCCACCCTGCCCGCTAAAAAAACCAGCCGGTGACGGCGACTCTTCGATGATCTTCTGGTGACGGCGCTGCACGCTGCATTCGCGCTCACCGAGAGCGACAGCGTTACCATGCGCGTCGCAGAACACCTGCACCTCGATGTGCCGCGGCTGCTCCATGTAGCGCTCGAGGTAGATGCGCCCGTCACCGAAAGCCTGCACGCCGCGGTCGGCGCAGGTTTGGGCGGCGCGATCGAGCTCGGCAAGCTGACGCACGATCTGCATGCCGATGCCGCCACCACCGGCCGCAGCTTTGATCAACAACGGCAAGCCAATGCGCTCTGCTTCCGAAAGCAAGAGCGCGCTGTCCTTCGGATCGACCGGCTGCTCGCTGCCGGGTGGTGGCGAGACCCCGGCGCCACGCGCGACCTGGCGAGCTTTGATCTTGTCACCAAAGGCTTCGAGCGCAGCGCTCGGCGGACCGATGAACGTAACGCCCGCTTCGCGTACCGCGTCTGCGAAGGCGCGGCGCTCACTGAGCAGGCCGTAGCCGGGGTGCACGGCGTCCGCGCCGACGTCGGCGATCGCCGCTAAAATGGCGGGAATATTGAGGTAGCTCTCGCCGACTTTGGCGGGACCAATTCGAATCGCTTCGTCGGCTTCCGCGACGTGCGGCGAGAGCACGTCGGCGTCGGAGAACACGGCCACGGTCGGAATGCCGAGCCGTTCACAGGTTCGAAAAATGCGGCGGGCGATTTCGCCGCGGTTGGCGACCAAGAGCTTCTTGAACATCAGGAACTCTTGGAGGCTCTGAGCTCCTCGCGCTCGCGCTTCTTCTTGACCAGATCTTCTGCCATCGCCAATTGGCCGCAGGCGGCGGCGACTTCGTCTCCGCGTCGGGTGCGCACGAAGCAGCTGTAGCCGGCGGCGGCGAGGATTTCCTGAAACGCGCGCACGCTTTCCGACTTCGGCGCGTGCAGCTCTGAGGCCGTGATCGGGTTCATCGGGATCAGGTTGATCTTGCTCGGCAGCCCGCGGAGCAGCAGGCTGAGCTCGCGCGCGTGCGTGGGCGAGTCATTCACGCCGTCGATCAACGTGTACTCGATGGTGATACGCCGGCGCTTGGGCAGCGGATAGGCGCGCAGCGCCTGCATCAGCTCGCCGAGCGGGTACTTCTTGTTCATCGGGATAATGCGGTCCCGCGTGACGTCGTTGGGCGCGTGCACGGACACGGCTAGGCCGATTTTCCCTGCGAAATCCTGACCGAGGCGTTGAATCCCAGGAACTAGGCCGACGGTGCTGACGGTGATCCGACGCGGGCTCATGCCCAGGCCTTCGGGGTGCGTGAGCAGCCGCACGGCGCGCGCGGTTTCGTCGTAGTGGTGCAACGGCTCGCCCATGCCCATGAACACCAGG
>DATCFJ010000114.1:0-5505 GCA_036509605.1 Polyangiaceae bacterium
CGCCCAACCACGATCATGATTAACGACGATCTTCGCGCTCGCCTGGCTGGACTTGTTACTCAGAGCCCCGTGGTTCTGTTCATGAAGGGCACGCGGCGCACCCCGCAATGCGGCTTCTCCGCGCAAGTCGTGCAGATCTTGGACGAGCTCTTGCCCGAGTACGAGACTGTGGACGTGCTCCGCTCCGCCGAATTGCGTGACGGCATCAAAGAGTTTTCAGAGTGGCCGACGATCCCGCAATTGTTCGTCAACGGCGAGTTCGTGGGCGGTTGCGACATCGTGCGCGCCCTGCGCGATTCTGGCGAGCTCGAGCAGTTGCTGTCCAAACCCAGTGCGCCTCCGCCGCTACCCACGATCACGATTACGAGCGGCGCCCTGCAGGCGTTTCAAGGCGCGCTCGGCGACGCCGAAGGCGAAGCGCTGCACCTCAAGATCGACGCTCGCTTCCAGAACGACCTGTACTTCGCGCCGCGCGAGCCGAACACGCTCGAGCTGCAGGTTTCGGGGCTGACGCTGTATCTCGACGCTGCCAGTGCGCGTCGCGCCGACGGCATGAGCATCAACTTCGTTGACGGGGAAAATGCCGGCTTCAAAATCGAGAACCCCAATCAGCCGGCCACCGTGAAGCAGCTCAGCGCGCCAGAGCTCAAGGCCATGCTCGATCGCGGCGCGGTCGAGCTGTTCGACGTGCGCCCCGCTCACGAGCGGGCGCTGGCTAGCGTCGCGGTTGCGCGTTCGCTCGACCAAGCCGGCCAAGAGTATCTGCTAGCGCTAGACCGCAACGCGCCGATCGCCTTCATTTGCCATCACGGCATGCGCAGCCAGAGCGCCGCGGAGCAACTCCTGGGCGAAGGCTTCCGAAATGTCTACAACCTGCGCGGCGGCATTCAAGCCTGGTCGGAGACTGTCGACCCTCGCGTGCCGCGCTATTGATCTTCCCTTTCGACACCGAGTGTAGAGGCTACAAGCATGTCATCTCATCCCACGAATTTCCAAGGCTCGGTTGTCGACGCCTTGCGCGAAGCCATCGAGCAAGCGATCCCCGGCGCGCAAGCGGCCGTCAGCGGCGGCGGCGGTCACTTCAGCATCGAGGTCGTGTCTGCCGCGTTTGCAGGCAAAGGGATGCTCGAGAGCCAGCGGCTCGTGTACAGCGCGATCGCGCACCTGATGAAGGGTGACGCACCGCCCGTGCATGCCGTCGACACTTTGAAGACACGCACGCCGAAAGCGGACTGAGCTTCCGAATCGTCAGTACGGGTCAGGCCAGCCTGCGGCCTGCGCGAACTGTTTGTGGTGCTGAGTGATGTACGTAACGTACACCGACGATGCCCGCCGCACCCGCGCTCGGTTCTGATCCCGAGCCGGCATTCGACCCGCACCCGCCGTACATGCCACTCGCGATGATCAGTCCGATCGTGAACGAGCCGCGAATTGTGTTCGGATGTATCAGTAAGCCTTAGTGGAAGCAGCGCAGTTCGCGCGTCGACGGATCTGTTCAAAACGGTGGTGAGTTTGCGTCATTTTCGAGCCAGCCGCGCAGCCGCGCCACCTACAGCGGCGCCAAAAAGCACTGCAAATCTCGCATCAGCGCGCGGAACTGGGTTCTGTGTTCGCCCGGAGTGGGCTAGAAAAGTCGGTTCCACTTGGAACTGGGTTTCGCATTCATCGGCGAAGTATTGAGGAGGATGGGTTCATGAAGTCGATCTCTTTGTTGGCGTGCATCGCGGCAGCGTCTGCACTGTGTGTCTCTGTCTCGTGCAGTAGCTCGAGCGACAAGGGGACGGGCGCAGCGGGCAACTCAGCTGCGGGCAAAGGCGACAGCGGTCCGGGCGAAGGCGGCGCGAACCCAGGTGCGGGCGGAGTGAGCTCCGGTGACGCCGGCACGACGAGCGAAGCCGGCGCTGGCACTGGTGAGGCTGGCAGCGGTCCTGGGGCAGCAGGAGCGGGCGGGGGCTCGACGCTGCCACCCGCGCCGAAGGCTGTGTTCTGCCCAGAGCCCGACCCGATCAGCCCGAAGAACGCGAACTCGGTCTCGGTGCAAGACGTCGTGTTGATGGCCGACGCGCATTGGACCGCGGACAAGGTCTATCTGATTGGCGATGACTTCAAGATTGAGCACCACACGCTGACCGTCGACGCAGGCACCACCATCTGCGAGTTCAACGGCGGCAAGATCTATGTCGGTCAAGGCATCGACCCGGGTGAGATTCATCTGAACGGCACTGCCGACAAGCACATCACGATCACCGGCTTCGCCTCGGCTGATGACGCCAGCAAGCTGGACGCCCCGATTGGCGGTATCCAGTTCGACACCTACGAAGGCTCGGTGCTGTCGTACTTGGACGTCTGGTATGGCGGTCCGGGCGGCGGCGGCGCATCCTGGGCTTTTGAGCTCACCGACACCGCGCAGGGCAATGACAAGCTCACTCCGTTGTTGGTCGATCATCTGACTATCGGTGAAGTGCAATCCAGAGGCTTCCGCGTCGGCACGCCGAACGGTGTCGCCCCGAAGTCGAGCATCACGTTCACCGGCTTCGCCCCGCACGCCGATAGCGATCCGGATTTCCAGTACACGGCGAACCTCAACTTCTACGCGGAGAAGTCGGTGGCCAGTGCGCTGACGATGTACAAGGATAACATCCCCGCGGCCGTGCAGCGCGTGCAGCTTCAAACAGCCCCCGAACCGCTGTACCTGCGGACGGACATCGAGCTCACCGACATCGGTTTGCCGTATTGGTACAAGGATGGATCGCTGCTCATCTCGGGGCCCGAAGACGGCACCATCGCGACGTTGACCATCGATGCAGGCGTCACGCTGCACATGGGCAAACAACTCCAAGTGGGCGATCAGCACGAGGGCAATCTCGTGATCGCAGGTACCGCGGCCAAGCCGGTGACGCTGACGTCTGCGGAGGAGATTCCTGGACCCGGTGATTGGGAGGGCATCTACTTCATCGGCCACTTCTACGATCCGACCAAATCCAAGATCAGTTACCTGAACCTGGAGTATGCCGGTCTGGATCTAGGCAGCACCAGCGGGCTACACGTCGGCCGCTGCGGTGACGGCTTCGGCGGCGCGATTCAGATCTCGAGCTCGGATCCGGGTGGTACGGGCACCTACGACGGTCCGAGCATTACCCACACGCACATCTCTCACTCGCAGACCTACGGCATCGCGGCCGATGCCGGCATAGCGCCCGCCGTAAGTGGCACGCTTTCTAACGACTACACCGCGGCCGCCTTGGGCAACACGTTCACGGACTGCATGCTGGGCGACACGGCCACCGCCGCGTGTCCCGTCCCTTGAACTAGTCGTCTAGCCCGGCCAAACGCCGCGCCAGCGCCTCGACGCGTAACATCGCGTTGAGGTTGCTGGTGCGGTGCGCATAATCCATCGCTGCGAACAGGTGGGTTTGTTCGAGCAGAAGCCGCTCGGGGTGCTGCTCGAGCATCCCGACGTAGTGCTCGAAGACGCGCTCTGCAGCGGGCGCGGTACGCGGCACGATCGCGTGCCGGACGACCGCGTGTAGCGTGTAGCGTGTAGCGACGGGCTCTTGCACCAAGTGCCAATCGACCAGCGGCTGTAGCGCCTCGCTCATACCTTTGCTGATTCGCGCCAAGCGCGCGAGCGAGCCGGTGTCGACATGGTCGCCCTCGATGTGCGCGAGCACGCCTAAAATCCGTTTGCTCGGCGCGCTCAGCCTTCGCCACGCCCAATCGACCAGCAGCGCGATTTCGGGCAGGTCATCTTCGTGCTTGATGGCGCGCACGCGCTGCACGCCGTGCGCGGTCAGAAATTGCGAAAGCTCGGAGGCCGTTGCCGCGCCGGAAGCCACGATGCCGTCCGAGATGTCGAGCGCCAGCGGGTTCCAACGCAGCATGCGAGTGAGCCGCGCCACGCGCGGAAACGCGCTGCGCCCGCCCGTGACCAGCGGCGCCGTTACCGGAAAAATCAGCACGCCGGCCAGCAAGCAACGCCGCGCCGTAATCACGAAGGTGACGGGCCTCTTGGCAAATGCCTCGAGCAAGCGGGCAATAGCGCGATCGTCCTCGTGGTTGTCGAGAATGATGAGCCGGGGCCCCGTGCGCTTGAAGAAGGCATTCAGCTGCGCGACTCGGTCCTCGCCGTCCGCGACGCCGAAGCGCAACGCGAGCATCTCGGTCAAGGTGTAGAAATCCCACGAGCCGACTCGAAACCAGTGCACGCGGTCACAGAAGAAACGCGCCAGGCGATGCGCCAGCGCATTGGCCAACATCGATTTGCCGCTGCCACCCGTGCCGACCAAGGCGAGCCGCGTCGGCGCGGTGCATTCGATCGCTTTGGCTAGCGTCGCCAGCTCGGTTGCGCGACCTTTGAGACCGCGCGGTGGTGGCGGGAGATCGAGAGTCGTCATCTTCGTGCGCTGCCACCGTAGCCCGAAACGACGCCGATCGCCGCAGCGCGTGGCGGCCCCCCGCGCTGGGCGGAGCCCGGCGCTTGCCGGGGGCCCGGCGGCGCAGCAGAGCGAGCACCCCGGTCCGCGCTGCGGCGTCAATCGGTGGGGGCACCCACTAATTGACCAACGCCGGACCGCTGCTCGGAAGAGCGTTCAGTGCACGCGGCGCAGTAAAATCGCGGCTTTGTCCTCGAGCACCCGGAACGTGAAGGACTCGGTGAGGTACAGCTCGACCGTGGTGCGGTCGTGCGAGGCGTAGCCGACGGAGAGGTCTTGCCCGACCGTGAGCTCGTAGTCGCCGCCTCGCTTGGACATCAGCACTGCGCCTTCTTTGAGCGCAGGCGCCCAGATCAGTGAACCTTGGTCGACGCGCTCCTCCATGCGCTTGCTCAGCGGGTAGCCATCTTCGCCGTCGGCAGTGAGCTCGTCGTAGGCTTCCATGCCCAACGCGAGCGCGTAGGGTCCGTCGACGCCGGCCATACGCAGCACCTCCTTGGCGGTGCTGACCGCGCTCGGCCACGCTTGGCTTCCGCGGACTTCGATCGGCGTGTGCGGGCTGGCTTCGATGATGCCCGTGATCTTTCCCTCGGCGAAGCCGTGGAAGATGGCGTCGTCTTCGGCGCGTGCGACGCTTTCAGCGGCCAGAATCACGGGATCCAGATCCAGATCGTCGGCGCCGCGCGCCGCGTAATCCAGCTCTAAAATCGGTAGCAGAATCGGTGCGCGCAGCTCGACCAGCGGACGTACATCGCGAATCGCGTGGCCCACGTGCTCGATCGGGCCTTTGTCGATGTGCTTGAGACGGCCCGTGTTCACCGCGCCGAAATCCCAACCGTGCGGACCCGAAAAATCGACCAACTTACGGCCTGCGAGGTGCAGCTTGAGCACGCGCCGCGCCTCTTCGTCGATTTGCTGCCAAGCCTCGTCGACAATCGGAGCCTTATGACGCTTGAGCAGATCCATCACTTCATTCCTTTCAAGCTACCGATACCGAGGGACGGCGAGTTGATGGTCGAGCTAGAAGACTGGGGTTTAGCCTCGCCCCCGCCGGTCGCGTTCTTTTCAACCT
>DATCFJ010000115.1:0-23225 GCA_036509605.1 Polyangiaceae bacterium
AGAAGGCAGCGGACGCCGCCAAGAGCGACAAGGACCAAGCCGGCAAGCGCGCGGACGACTTCAAGCGCAAGGCCGAAAAGAACAAGGCCGATCTCGACGCCAAGATCGCAGAGCTCGCCGAGGCGCGCTCGCAGCACGAGACAGAGCTCGCCGAGGCAAGCGAAGCGCACTCTGCGGCCCTTAGCGCGGCGGAGGAAGCAGGCCGAGCGCTCGCGCAGCAGCACGCGGCCGACGCGCGAGCCGAAGCCGAGGCCGAGCATTCGCAAGCCCTACTCGCTCATCAAGACGCGTCGGGCGCAGCGCAGCGCGAAGCCGTTCAAGCGCGCGAAGCCGAACTGAAGCGCGAGCACGACGCTAAGCTCGCCTCACTGCACCGCGCCAATGAAGACGCCATGAATCGCCTGCGCGCCGAGCACACGCAGGACATGGCGGACGCGGAGCAAGCCGCCAAGAAGTTCCTCGCCGATCGCGAAGAAGAGCTGGGCGGACATCACCAGACGGCCCTGGCCAGCCTTCGCTCCGAGAAGGAGCAAAGCGAGGCCGCGCGCGACGCTAAGCATGCTGCGGTCGAAGCCGAGCTCAACGCACGTACCGAAGAGCTCGCCCTAGCGCACGATTCCATCTCCGATAAGGAGCGCGTGCTCGCCGATCTAGAAGGCAACCTGATCGCGAGCGGCGAAGAGGTGACCGCCCTGCGCGTCACCGTCGACTCTCACAGCTCGAGCATTCAGAGTTTGGAGAGCCAGCTGCACAGCGCGACGGCAGAGCTGGCAGCAACCAAGAATGCCGTCAGCGACTACGAAGCCAAGCTCGCGCAAGGTGACGCGGCTTTGGCGGCGGCACGCGCTGATCTGGTGGCAGCTCGAGACGCCCTCGGCGCCGAGCAAGGGCGCGTGAGCCGCGCCCAAGCCAAGTGGGCCGAAGACCGCGGCTCGCTCGAGCGCGCGAAAGATGCGCTCGCGGCTGCGTTGGCTCAGATCGAAGAAGCCGAAAGCCGCGAGCTCGACTGAACGATGTCCCGCAGAGCTTGGTAGCTCCGGACCAACCGTGGCCCGGGGCGGCCCAAGAACGCCTCTGCGATCGCGAACACCACGCCGCGTGCGGCGTGCCGCGCCTTGTTCTAGGCGGCGCTTTCGTGTTCAATGCGCGGCGATGAACGAGCGCCGAGCGGACCGCTACGCCGCTTGGGGTCTGACGTGGCTGGCTTACGCCAGCTACTACTTCGGACGCAAAGGCTTCAGCGTCGTCAAATCGACGCTTCGTCACACGCTTGGCATCAGCGAGCGCGCGCTCGGCGTAATCGATACGCTGTATCTCGCTGCCTACGCTCTGGGCCTGTTCTTCAGTGGCTATTTGGGAGATCGCGTCGGCGCGCGGCGACTGATCGGCTACGGTTTGTGTGTGTCGGCCGCGTGCTGCGCGGCGTTCGGAGCAACCCGCTGGGCGCTCGCGTTCGGTGCGCTGTTTTTCGTGAACGGGCTCGCGCAGTCCACGGGCTGGCCGGGCACCACACGCGCCATGGCGGAATGGACCACGCCCAAGAACCGCGGCACGGTGATGGCGTTCTGGTGCACTTGCTACCAAGTGGGCAGCATCGTCGCCAGCGATTTTGCCGGCTATTTGTCGCACCGCTACGGCTGGCGCGCCGCGTTCTTCGGTCCTTCGCTGTGGATGCTCGGCGTCGCGTTGTTGATTTTGTTGTTTCTCAAGAGCGCTGCGCCGAGGCGCGAGCAGCCCGAGACCGAAGCCGAGTCGCAGAGCCAGCGCGAAGCGCAGCGCGCCGCACAACACGCCGCGCTAAGAAATCCTGTGTTGTGGGCGTTTGGCGCGAGCTACTTCTTCATCAAGTACGTGCGCTACGCGCTGCTCTTTTGGCTGCCCTACTATTTGTCCGGCACGCTCGGCTACGCCGTCGACCGCGCGGCCTATGTTTCGAACGCGTTCGAAGCCGGCGGCATCGTGGGCGTGATCTTGCTCGGAATCTTCTCCGACCGCGTGCGCCGTTTGTCGCGCGCGGCACTGTCGATCGTAAGCTTGCTTGGTTTGGCCGGGGCGCTCCTAGCCTGCGCCGGCTTTACCCAACACAACATGGGCTTCACGATTGCAGCGCTCGCGCTGGTCGGCGCGCTGCTATTCGGTCCGGACGCGTTGCTCTCCGGAGCCGCCGCTCAAGACGCAGGCGGCGCGGCCGCAGCCGCGACCGCTACCGGCCTCGTAAACGGCGTTGGCTCGATCGGCGGCATGCTGGAAGGCGTCACTTTGCCCGTGATCAGCGCGCGTTTCGGCTGGCAAGCGATGTTCCCGCTGCTTGCCGGCTTGGCAGTGTGCGCCGCCCTGGCGCTGATCCCCGCGACGCGCCGAGCCGATACGCGAACCGGCGAAGCGTGAGCTAGCCACGGTCGCGCGTGAACGTCTGCCAAGCGCCGTCGATGCGCCGCTGGTGCGGCAGAAAGCGCGCCTTGTAACGCATGCGCTCGGAGTCCGAGATGTACAGCCCGAGGTACAAGTAACGTAGATCCCAAGATTTGCAGAGCTCGATCTGCTTCAGTACCGAGTAGGTGCCGATACCGAGCTTCTCCAGCACGGGGTCGTAATAGCAGTACACCGCGGAGAGCGCCTCCTCGCTGCGGTCCACCAACGCTACGCCGATCAGTTGACCATCCAACATGTAGCGAAGCTCGAAGCTCTCGCAGCAACTGACGACCAGGAACTCTCGGTAGCCTTCGAGATCGATGCCGTCGCGATCGCTCGACAAACCGCGCAGCTCCTTGTGCCGGTTGTAAAGCTCGACGCGCCGCGCGTCGGCGATCGGCTCTGCGACCTCCACGGTGATGCGCGAATTGCCACGCTCGAGCGCGCGCCGCTGCGAGCGGTTGGCCGAAAAATGCGCCACTTCAATGCGAATCGGCTCGCAAGCGTGGCAACCGGGACAGGACGTTCGGTACAGGAAAATGCCCTGCCGGCGATCGCCGGTTTCCAAGCGTTGCTCGAGCTCGCTGCGGTGCAGCAAGCGCGCCGGGATACGCAGTGGCATACGTGCGATGCGCTCCGGCAGATACGGACACGGTTGCAAGCGGTCGTACACGATGAGCTCCGGCGGATCGCCCGGCACCACGCGATCGTGCGGCAGCTGGCGCGGCTTGGTCATCGGTCGAGCACGAAGGGTTCAGGGAAGATCTCGGCAAAGCGCAGCACGCGATGCTGCCGCGGGTTGGCCACGATCAAGACGGCGTCGCGCTGAAACTCCGAGATCACCTGCCGACAAAGCCCGCACGGCATCGCTAACGTTTCCGCGTCCGTGAACACCGCTATCGACTCTACCGAGCGGAGCCCTGCCGCGACCATGGTCAGAATCGCGGTTCGCTCCGCGCAGATCGTGGCACCGTAGCTGGCGTTCTCGACGTTGCAGCCTAGGAAAATCGCGCCGTTTTCGGCGCGCAGCGCCGCGCCAACACGAAACGACGAATACGGCGCGTAGGCGCGCTCGCGAACGGCACGCGCTGCCGCCACCAGAGCCGCCTGCTCTGCGGACAGTTCGTTCACGGTGCAGCCGCTCCCGCCAAGGCCACCCAGCCTGACAGCACTTGGCTAAACGCGCCACGGGCCAGACGCGCCGTGGCTTCGACCTCGCTGTGATCGAGCGGCTGCTTGGAGATGCCTGCGGCAAGGTTGGTGATGCAGCTCATGGCCCCGACGCGCACGCCGATTTGGCGGAGCGCGATCACCTCCGGCACCGTACTCATACCTACGGCGTCCGCGCCGAGCGTGCGCAACATGCGGATTTCCGCGGGAGTTTCGTAGCTTGGCCCGAGCATGGCCGCGTACACGCCCTCACGCAAAGTAACGCCGGCGACGCGCGCCGCCTCGCGCGCCGAGGCCTGCAAATCTGCATCATAGGCCTGGCTCAGATCGGGAAAACGCGGACCACCCTCGAAGTTTTCGCCGCGCAGCGGATTGTCACCCAGCAAGTTCAGATGGTCAGTGATCAGCATCAGATCACCGGCGGCGAAGCTCGCGTGAATCCCTCCGGCTGCGTTGGTAAGCAGGATCATTCGACAGCCCAGCTCGGCGAGCAAGCGCACGCCGAACACGGCGCGCTGCGGCGTGTGCCCTTCGTAGATGTGCGACCGACCTTGCAAGCACGCGACCGGCACCCCCGCCACCGAGCCCGTGCACAGGTTTCCGGCGTGGCCGACCACCAGCGGCCGCGGCATCTCGGGAATTTCCGCGTACGGAATGCGCGCGGCGTCCGCGAGCTCATCAGCGAAGCCCCCGAGGCCCGAGCCGAGCACCAAGCCCACCCGAGGCGGCACCTGCAGCCGCCCAGCAACGAAGGCAGCGGCGGCTCGCACGCGCTGAATTTCGCCGGCGGGCATTCGGTCAGCTTAACATCGCGGCCGTTCGCCAGCACTTTGAAGCACGGCGAGGTTTCGTATTCGGGCCCGGAAGGCGAGCGGAGGCACGAGGCCCGCGACTGGGGCCTGTTCGCGAACGCCTCCCTAGGCTGGGCGTTCGCCTTTGTGAGCCACCGCTTCACGGATGTTCAGATGCGAAAAATCGCGAGAATTTCCGCGCCTTGGTGCTGCCAGGCGAGCATGGCAAAATGGCCCGGCGAACGGCTGGACGGTCGCCAGGCTTCGAGCTAGGGTCCGCGCCCTCAATGGCCACCAAGTTCGCCCAGTTCCTCCAAGACAATAAGATCGACCCGCGCCGCATCATCGTCGCTTCCGCCGAGCTCGAGCGCTTGCGCCCCGAGGATCGCAAGATCCGCCACGAGAAGCGTGCCGCGAAGAAAGCTGGCACCAAGCCGGCCGAGGGCGAGAAGCCGGCGAAGCCGCGCACCGGTCGTGCCGTGACCCCGCGCTTGGTCGAAGCCGTCAGCGTCGGCAAGCCCGTTTCGGGTCCGGCCAAGACGCGCCTGCTACGCGCGCTCAACGCCGTGCTCGTGCAGAAGAAGAAGACTGCAGTCGAGCTCAAAGCTGTGTTCTGAGCCAACCTCCCCCATGTAGGTGGGGAGAATCGCGCTAGTACCCGGAGCCGTCCATAATCCGGCCAGCTTCGGGTACGAACTGAAAGATTTCGGAGTGTGGCGCATCTGACCTGGTCGTGGTCGCCACTCCGTATATCGGCCGGGTTTCGTGGTTAACGAATCCCAGCGCGGACAGCCGGCAAGCTCGCCCGGTAGCAGCTAAGCTGTCGCTTGTGACGGAGCTCACGGACCTGATTGAGCGCTGCAAGGCTGGCGACGGCTTGGCGTTCCGTGAAGTGTTTCGCAATCACCGCGCTGATGTTGCGCGCCTGGTGCAGCGCATGACGGGCCGCCCCGGTGACCTCGAAGATCTCGTGCAGGAGGTCTTCCTGCAGGTGTACCGGAGCATGAAAGATTTCCGGGGCCAGTCGCGCTTCTCGACTTGGTTGTATCGCGTGACCGTCAACGTGGTGCTGATGCATCGCCGCGCCGCGAAGAGCCGCCCGATCCTGCAAGAGGCGCCCGAGGACGGCTTCGGCAAGGACCTGCGAGATCTGCCGGACGACCAAGTCGCTCGCAGTCGCCGTGTCGCCGCGTTCTATCGCTTGCTCGACCGCCTGAGCGACAAGAAGCGCGCAGTATTCGTGCTGCACGAGCTGGAGGGCCTATCGCCCAGCGAGGTCGCGAAGGTGGTGAGCGCCCCGGTGCTTACGGTGCGCACGCGGCTCTTCTATGCTCGTCGTGAGCTACTCGAGATGTTGAAGGAAGAGCCCGCGTTGAAATTCGTAGCTAGAGAGATGCTGGCTGAGAGCGGCACCGATTCGCTTGCGGAAAGAGAGTCGATGTGAGCGCGAATCGAAACCCGAACGAAGAGGCGCTGGAGCAGCTGATCTTGGAGTTGCGTGCGGAAGCAGCGCCCGAGCTCGATTGGGATCGCGTCGAAGCGCGCTTGATGCGTGAGCCAAAGACCGTGGCACGCTCGGCAACGTCCGAGCTCACGAGTCGCCTGCGTTGGCCTGCCGTGGCGCTCGCCACTGCCGCAGCGGTATTCGCGCTGGTTAAGCGGCCGCAGGCGCCGGTAGCGGCCCTTCCGCCGAAAGCTACCGCACAGCTCGCGCGCGGGCCCTTGAATGGCGACACGCTCGCGCTCGGCACGCGCATCACCGCGGGCAATCAGGCTGTCGTGGTCGAGCACCAAGGCCGCGCCCGCTGGACGCTCGAGCCGCACGCGACCGCGTTCGTGTCGAATGCGGGCGAGCTCCTAACCGTGCAGCTCGAGAGCGGCGCGCTGTCGGCGGCTGTCGTCCCCAACACGAAGCCCGAGACCTTTGCGGTCGAAGCGGGTGGTACGCGCGTCGCGGTGCACGGCACTGCGTTTCGCGTGGAGCGCTCCGCAGATCGCGTGCTCGTGCAGGTGAGCGAAGGCACCGTCGCCGTTGAACCCACGCAGAGGCACTCCGCTCCTTCGTTTTTGCTGCGTCGTGATTCGCGCGGTAACTTCGCGCTGGATGGCCGCACCGGCAGCGTCGAGGGCAACGCGTCAGTGGTGGTTGGCAGTACCGAGCCGCAGTCGCGCCGCGAGATCGCGCCTTTGAAGGCCGCGCCGCACCCGGCCAAGGCGAGCCCCACGCCCGCAGAACCCGTCAGCGCCGCGCCAGCGTTGGCCGCGGAGCCCGTCGCCGCGCCCGCGCAGCAAGCTCTGCCTCCGCAGCCGTCGATCTCCGACATCGAGAGCGGCGTCAGCTCCGCCATCGGCCTACTCAACGGCTGTTTCCGCGACCAAACGCACTCGGCCGGAATCCGCGTCAGCGCGAGCACCGCCATGACCCTCAGCGTCGCCGCCGAAGGCACCGTCCAAAGCGTCACCTTCACTCCCCCCCTCGCCCCCGCCGTCGAAGACTGCGCCGTGCTCGGCCTGCGCACCGTGACCTTCGCACACTCAGTCGAAGGCGTAACATTCACGCGCTTGCTTGAGCTGACGCGCTGACGCGCCGCCGTCTACTGTTCGCGACGTAACACGACGGCTCTGTTGTCGCCGATCATGAAGCGGAGGCTGCGGTCGTCGTCGAGTTTGAAGCTGGCGGTGTCGACGGCTCCGTCGAGGCGCGTCACCGCCAGCTCGACGTCGTTCTCGTGCACGCTCGCGACTTTATATTTGCCGGTGCGCGGCTCTTCGGCGGGGACGGCGACCGTGAGGTGCGTGCCCGAGAACTCGAGGCTCAGACCGCGGGCCCAACCCGTGGCGGCGGCCATCTCTTTGGCGTCGAAGTTCTCCACGCTCTCGCCGAGCCAGCGGCCTTCGAGCTTGCGCTGAACCGGGTTTCCGCAGCCCGCCATGACTAGCGCTCCAGCCACAAGCAGGCCGAGGCTGGTCAGCCGCCCGCGACGGCTCGTTAGGCTGAAGAAGCTGGAGATTTGGAGGGCATTCCGAGTTGGCGTCGACATCACGATCGAATGGTAACGACATCATCATACATATACCTACATTTGTGTGAATTACCGGCCGTCTGGCCGCGAAGGGCCGCCGAAGGCTTCGCCGCCCCGCGCCGTATCGCGTGACCATCACCCCCTCTCCCAAAACCCAAAAGCACGTCGGCCTTCCGACGTGAAAGCGCGACTCTGAGAGGCTCCCGGACGCTAATCGCTTGCGGCGATCAGCGGCAACAGCGCGCGCCCAGGCTGTAGTCGAAGTACGCGCGTGGGTGACTGCTCACTTTGGCGTCGCAACCCTCGCGGGTGCTGCGTGAGTAGAAGCCGCCCAGGAAGGCGCCGCGGTCGGCCTCGACCCATTCGTCGAGGTTGCCGACCATGTCGTAAGCGGCGTCGTTGCCCCACACGCTGCGGCAGGTTGTCGTCGCGCCGGTTTTGCGGAGTAGCGGCCCGGCCGAGCCTTCAACCAGGTTCAGTCGTGGGTCGAGGTGCCCGGTCGACATGTCACCGTGCAAAATCTGCCCGGGGTGCGCCTCACGGAACACGTTGCACACGCCGTCTTCGTAGTGATCGCCGTACGGGAATTTACGGGCAGATTCGCCACGGCAGGCGAGCACCCACTCGTCGATCGTGCACAGGCGCTTGCCGGCATTGCGGCAGGCCGCGTCTGCCAAGTTGCCGCTCAAATAGCCGCTCGGCGTCACGCCTTGACGCGACTCGGCGCGCGGCTCGAAGTCCTCGGAAAGCTGGAAATCAGGCGGCGCAGGTACGGCCAGCGCTTGGCCTTGCGCTTGCCCTCGCGCGTAGGCCGACCACTCCTTGAACGATGCGGACGTTTGCGCGCGAGTCGGATGGTAATAGGGCGATAAGCGGCGTCCGCCTTTTTGATCGACCAGCGTGGCTTCGTAGCGATCGATGCAGAAGCGACCGTGCACGTCGACCATCTCGGCGGGGCATCGCGCACTCGTCGGCGGAAGCCCCGGCAAGAGCTGCGGCGCTACGCCGAACTGAACCGTATCGCCGCCGTCTGGCAGATAAAGCAGCGCGGGCGGCCCGGCGCCGAGAGCTGGGGGTTTCGCGCTCGCCGGTGAGCTGACCGAGGAGCTGGGGCGCTCGCGGTCGTTCAGCTCAGGTGCCCGCGAGCACGAGAGCGAGGCCGCAATCAGAGACCAAAAGCAGAGAGCCGCGCGCGCTCTGCCGAGCTTCACTTGCCGCGGTAGACGATCAGACCGTGCGACAAATCATAAGGAGATACGGCAACACGCACGCGATCCCCGGGGAGCACTCGAATGTGATGGCGCCGCATACGACCAGACAGCTGGGCGCGCACCACGGCGCCGCCTTGATCGACCTTGATGTTGTACTGGCCGCCGCCGAGAGCGTCCTGAATGACACCCTCCATTTCGAGAAGATCGCCCTTACTCATGTGTTACGACTCATTCGATCCTTTACGGCCGCGGAACCTGACACAGCCGGCCCGGCAATGCAACCGCGAGAAGCGTGGGCCGCCGAACCTCATCCCGGTGAATTTGCCGTGTTTCCTGCAAACTTTCCCGCAAGCTTCCCCGCCACCCTGTTCGACTACAACGGGGTGCTCGCCAACGACGAGACCGTCCACCTGGCCGCATTTCAGGACGCGCTGCTCCCGCTTGGCGTCACGCTCACCGAGGCCGATTACTGGCAGAAGTATCTCGGTTTCGACGACGTGGGCGCGTTCGGCGCCATCCTCGTCGATGCCGGCAGAGCCGTTAACGCCACACTGATCAGCGAGCTGGTCGAAGCCAAGCGCCCGCTGTATCGCGCGCGCGCCGAAGCTTCCCTGCCGTTGTTTCCCGGCGCGAGTGAGCTGATCCGCCGGCGCGCCGCCGCGGGACCGGTGGCTATCGTCTCCGGCGCGCTGCGCGACGAGATCGCGCTGGGCGTCGCCGCGCTCGGTGTCGGCGACGTGCTCGTGAGCGTCATCGCGGCCGAAGACACACGCGCGTCCAAGCCCGACCCGCACGGCTACTTGCTGGGCATCGAAGCGCTCTCGAAATGGATACCGGCAGAAGACGCAAAGCGCGCGCTGGTGATTGAAGACTCGCTCGCCGGCATCGAAGCCGCCAAAGCCGCCGGGCTACCCTGCATCGCCGTCGGCCACAGTTATCCGGAAGCCGAGCTCTACAAAGCCGGCGCAGATCTGGTCGTCGCCGATTTGGTGAGCATCGACGAGCCAACGCTCAGCGCCTTGTTCAAGAAGCTCTATGGCTGACCAGCGCGCGCCCCGAGCACGGCAGCGCGCGCGGCGCAGCCTGCGGCGGCTGTGGCTGCTCTCGTTGAGTTTTTTTTGGGTGGGCGCTCTGTGTTCTGAGCAACGCGAGTCACAAGCGGCAAATCGACCAAAGCCCGCCGCACCGAGCGCGCACCTGCCGGCAGGTGCGGAAGCGTGGAGCGAGAGCGAGCGCGGGGCGATCCGCGGCATCACCATCGGCCCGATCGAGAGCGCGCTACACCCCGATCGCGGCTATGGCAGTGCGGCGTTCGAACGCACGCTGCTCGAGGCAAAGCGGCTCGGTTCCACCTGGGTCAGCCTGACCCCGTTTGCGCGCGTGTACGATCTGAAGAGCACGGGCATCTCGCTCAGCTTCGAAGCGCCGTTTGCCGACAATCGCCGCGCTCTCCTGCGCGCGATTCGCCAAGCGCACGCGCTCGGGCTGCGCGTGCTGATCGTGCCGCATTTGTGGGTCGAAAGCGGCGGCTGGCGCGGTGAGCTCGACCCCGGCTCGGACGACGCTTGGGCGGAGTGGGCGCGCAACTATCGCGCGTTCTTGCTGACCTGGGCGGACGTCGCGCGCGAGTCGCAGGCCGACATGCTGTCCGTCGGTGTCGAGCTGCGCAGTTGGCTCACGACCGCGCACGCCGTCTCCTTTCAACCGATCTTACGCGACGTGCGCGCGCACTACTCAGGCCTGCTCACGTACGCCGGCAATTGGGACGACATCGAAGATACGGTGATCTTGGGCGACCTCGACGTGATCGGCCTGAACGCATTCTTCCCGCTCGCCGACAAAGACGGCGCCAGCGCCGAGCAGCTCGCCGCGGGCGGCCGCAAAGTGCGCGATCATCTGGCCAAGCTCGCCGAGGCTTGGCACAAGCCGATCTTGTTCAACGAGTTCGGCTACACGACGCGCCCGAACCCGGCGATTCGCCCCTGGGAGTGGCCCGACAAGATGAGCCACGTGGTCGCAGATCAAGCGGCGCAAGCGCAGGCGTACCGCGCGCTGCTGTCGGCCTTCGTCGATGAGCCGTGGTTCGCCGGCTTCTTCGTGTGGCGCCTGTACGCGGACCCCGACGACATGTCGCAAGAAGCCGAGTGGGGCTTTTCCCCGCGCGGCAAACAAGCGGAACTCGTGCTGCGCGACGCGTTCGCGGCGCACTGGGCCGGCGACGGTCCGCGCGCTCTGGGCAGCGCGCTGTGGCGGGACGCGAGCAGCGGCGTCGGGAAATTTTGACCGGGCAACGACGTCCGGCTAGTTGACCGGCGCGCACGATTTCGTGACGGAAACCGAGTCTGGGCAATAACTGGGGGGTGATGGGCGTGCGAGTGTCGTTGAAACGGGAGCAGCCGGCGCCAACCGCGCTGCCCAATTTCCGCGATCTCTTCGAGGGCCAGTTTTCGTATGTCTGGAATGTGCTCAAGCGCCTGAGCGTCGCCGAACGGGATCTCGAAGACTTAGCGCAGCAAGTATTTCTGCAGGTCCACGGCCAGCTCGCGAGCTTCGACACTCGGCGCCCGCTCCGGCCGTGGTTGTTCAGCTTCGCCTACCACGCGGCGTCGAACTATCGAGCACTGGCGCGGCATCGCGTCGAGCTGTCGATCGTGGCGCCAGAGCAGGCGGACTCCGAGCCCGGCGCCGAAGAGCAGCTGATCACTCGTCAAGAGTTGGAGCTGGCTGAGCTTGCATTGACGCGCGTCGCGCTCGATCGTCGCGCGCTGCTGCTGCTTCACGAAGTAGAGGGCCAAAGCATGCCAGAGATCGCACAGGCGCTCGAGATCCCGCTGAACACCGCCTACTCGCGGCTGCGCTTGGCGCGGCGCGAGTACGAGCTCGCGGTCAAGCGCCTGCGCGCCCAACGAGGTGAGTCATGACAGCGCTCGAAACGCTACGCGCGCTCGGCACGGGCAGCGACGCGCCCTCGGAATCCAAGCAACGCGTCTACGGCGCGCTGGTCGCGTCGCTTGAAGCCGCGGCGCTGGCGGGAGCGACCGCGGGGGCAACTGCGCTACCTAAGCCTCCGCCGAGCTTGCCGCCAGCACCGCTTCTCGCCGGCATCGCGGGCTCCAAGACTTTGGCCATCGCGGCCAGTATTTGGCTGCTCGGAGGCGTCACGGGCGCGGCGCTGTACGGCGCGCTCCGCCCGTCGCAAGTGCGCGTGGTGTACGTCGATCGCCAGGCGCCCGTAGCGTCCGCGGCTCCGCTGGCGAAGGAGCCGGAACCGACCGTCTCTGCAGGCGTCGCTCCGCCCAGTGCGGCTTCGAATCGCGCGCTCGTCGGCCGCGCGGCGTTGCGCGCGGCGAGCAGCTCCCTGAACCTGCCCGGCTCGCAGCTCGCACAAGAGCGCGCACTCTTGGATCTTGCGCGCTCGAACGCAGCGCACGGAGAGGCGGCGCTGGCACTCGAGCAAGTCGAACAGCATCGCAAGCAATTTCCGCAAGGTCGTTTGGCCGAAGAGCGAGAAGCCCTGGGCATTCGCGCGCTGCTCTCGCTGGGCCGCAAGCAAGAGGCGCAAGACCGCGCGCAGGCGTTCCGCGTCGCCTATCCCAATAGCTTCCTTTTGCCGGTGATCGACTCGGCATTGTCTACGCCGTGAGCCTGCGCTTTCTAGCTCATTTCGGCTCGTTTCTGGTGATCGCGCTCTGCGAAGCGCACGCTCAGGCCGCACCCGGAGAGGCAACGCGGCTGGACTACGCGCGCAGTGACCACGCGGCGAGCTGTCCCGATCGCGAAGCGTTGCAAAGCGCGGTCGTCAAACGACTCGGCTACGACCCGTTCTTTCCCGTCGCGCGGCAAACGATCGCCGTTCAGATCTTGGATGACGAATCCGGGCTGCGCGCGGAGATGCATTTGGTCGACGCCGACGGGATCATTCGCGGCTCGCGCGAGCTGAGCGAAAGCCGCGGGCATTGCGACGAGCTCGTGGCGGCGCTGGCGTTGGCGATCAGCATCGCCCTCGATCCCAGCGCGGCGTTGGGCGACGAGTCTGCGGACACTCAACCCGCGGCAGCCGCTGAGGTTGCAAAACCCGCCCGGACAGACTCAGAACAATCGGAAACCTCTGGCCAAAGTGCGCATGAATCTGCCGGTTCGCCGCACCCTGCCGTAGCTGGTTCGGCCACGAAGCACCGCGCGCCCCCAACCAAAACCCAACCCCAGCGCTACCCCAATGGCAGACCAATTGGGCTGCGCGCGGGCGTGTTCAGCTCACTCGGCGTGGCGCCAGCGTTGGCCGCGGGGTTTCGCGTCGGCGCGAGCGCGCGGCGCGATTGGTTCGATTTGACCGCCGAATTTTCCGAGCAGCTCGAGGCCTCGCGCACGGCGAGCGACGGCGGAAGCGTGATCGGATCACTCGCAGAGGGGACGCTCGCGCCCTGCTTTGCACCGAACGCGCTGGCCGCTTGCGCCTTGTTGAATCTTGGATCGCTCAAGTCTCAAGGCAAAGATGTTCCGCAACCAGTCAATCACCGCTCCCTGTATGCCGCGCTCGGCGCACGTTTGGAGCTGAGCCCGCAGCTGTTCGACAAGCTGTATTTGCTCGTGAACGCCGATGCGTTCAAGTCCCTGACCCCAATCACCTTGCGGCTGCACGGCGCGGACGTTTGGCACACGCCGTTCGTGTCAATTGCGGGAAGCCTTGGTTTGGAGCTGCGATTTCAGTGACGGATCGGGGCGACCGACACTAACTCCAAGTGAGGACCGGCCGTTGGCGGCGCAGACCTGGGGAGACGAGAGATGTTGCGAGAACTAGGAATTATTCCGGCTTTCTTGGCCCTTGGCTGCTCCTCGTCGGTGGAGTTAAGCGTTCCCCCGCACTTGACGTCAAGCAGCGACCCGACAGTACTCGCGGTCATCAATGAGCGAGTCTCGGCGATCGTGGTCGATGCGCAACGCATCTACTGGCTGGGTAGCGTGGGTGGTTCTTTCGGCACGCTGCACAGCTGCGAGAAGCAGAATTGCGTGGGCTCGCTCGTCACGTATGGGACTGCCGGAAATGCGACTTTGGGATCGCCCATCGGCGTGATCGGCGTGGCGGGTGGCCAGGTCTATTGGTGGGAGTTAGAAGCTGACAACAACGGTATCGCTCTGAAGGCCTGTGAGCTGTCGGGCTGCGAACACGGAGCGCGCACGGTCGCTTCACATGTCGTCGAAACTGGGGCCGCCGCTTTCAGCGCGGACTACGCTTACGTCGTCACCGGCTACACGTTGCCTGGAGCAATGCTGCGGATTCCGCTCACCGGCAATGATGCGCAACCTGAACAGGTCTTTGCGACGGGCGGATCGGAAATTGGCGTCGGGTGCTCGACGTGCGATATGACGTCGCTCGCAGTGCAAGGCGATTACTTGTACTGGCAAGGACTAGCCGGACAGGGCAACGCGAACTCTACGATAAACCGCGCTCGCGTCGATGGCGGCGGGGAAGTTGAAGTTCTGGCCGACCATTTGGGAATCGGCAGTCCGGCGTCGCTGACGTTGGATGCGAGCTACGTGTACTGGAGCGATGGCCTGCTGAGCGGAAGCATCGTTCGTTGTCCGCTCACCGGCTGCGTGGGCGCACCGGAGTCGCTCGTCGGACCGGTCCGCCTGCCAACGACCGTGCGGGTTGACGGACCGAATCTGTATTGGCAGCAGGCCACCACGGCATCAGGACTCGTAATTTCGAGCTGCGCACTAGCGACCTGCGCTCCGTCCCAGCCTATCGCGCGCGGTGTGGATGACACCGCCGTGCTCGCCATCGACGACGAATATCTATATACGGCGACCACGGATCAGAAGGTCGAGCCGGGAGACCTCGATTGGACCAACCCGTCAGCAAGCATTCGTCGCATCCGCAAGTGAGCGAGCCCCGATGAACAAATCCTCGATTCTGACTTGCGCGCTCGCTATTGGCTGCCTGCAAGCTTGCGCCGGACACTCGATCGACCTCGACCAGGGCGCCAGCCCAGCTCCGAATGGCACCGACCCGGTCGGCGTCGACGTGATCCAGCTTCCGGATTCCATCTCGTACCTCGGTGCAGACGACGCGCGCGTATACTGGACAACCCCAAAGTCGGTAGGCTACGCGGGGGCCGTACTGGCGTCATCTGTCGCACAAAGTTGCGTCTTCGATCAGTGCAACAAGACGCTAGTCAGCTATGGACCCATGCAGCCTCCGCTGACTATCGGCAGACAAGACGTCTTTTTCGCGTCAGCAAACCCTTACCCGAGTGGACGGCTGGTCGGCTGTCCAAAAGCGGGCTGCGGCGCTGCCCCAAACGGGATCTTCGAAGACCCAGGCGTGCCCGAGGCCGACGCGGTTGACGACCAATACCTCTATTGGTCGTCCGACGAGGACATCTACCGCTGCCCGCTAACCGGCTGCACGGGAGAAGTACCCGAGGTCGTTGCCAAGGACGAAACGACCAACAGCGGGTTGATCGTCGATGGAGACACGGTGTTCTGGACCTTCGCCGTGGATGCCAGCGACCCGAATGGAGAGACACAGATCCACAGCGCGCCAAAGGACGGCTCTAGGCCACCGACGCTGATCGCGAATGGTGTGAGGCTCTCGCCCAACGCGCTCAACTTCACAGTAGACGGAACGAACGTGTACTGGCTGGATAGCTCGTCACACGTGCAAAGCTGCGCACGCACCGGTTGCAACGGGGAGGCGCCCGTGACACTGGTCGCGACCGACGGCGCCAAACAGGCGCTGCGCGTTGATGCGACGGGACTGTATTGGCTGGAGACGGCCGCTCCGGGGATCAGCTCGAGCTCGGCTTGGGCCTCGGCGCCTAGTGAACGGGGGGCCGAGGTCGACGTGTCGGTTCGCTTTTGCCCGCTGACGGGTTGCTCCAACGACGCCGACGTGCACGTCTTGACCGCGAGCAAAGCGGGACACTTCGCGATGAGTTCGAAGTACCTTTATTGGGATGAACCCGAGTTTCTCCCTGAAAACGGCACCTACGCCTACGGCGACAACGCCTACGGCGACAACAAACAGATCTTCCGCCTCGCCAAACCCGAATGAGCTACGGCGCGCCGCGCCCTCAGAACACATTGTCCGGCTTCGTCGCGCCCCGCGGCAAGTCCAAATTCAGCGCAGAAACGGTCTTTTCACCGCCGCTCAGGTACTGATAGCGGGCGAGGTTGCCGAGCACGCGTTCGACGTAGCTGCGGGTTTGGTCGAACGGGATGCGGGCGACGAAGGCGTCGATGCCGATTTTTTCGGGGGCGCTCAGCCAGCGGAAGACGGCTTCGGGTCCGGCGTTGTACGAGGCCGCGACCAGCGCCAAGTTGCCGCCGAAGTAGCCGCTGAGTTGAGCGAGGTAGTGCGCACCATAGCGCACGTTGCTGTCGGGAGTGGTGAGCGAGGATTCGACGAACGGCTCATGCAGCTGGTCTGCGATGCGACGCGCGGTCGGCGCGATCAGTTGCAATAGACCGTAAGCGTTGGCCTCCGAAGCGGCGTGCGGGTCGAACGCGCTTTCTTGGCGCATCACGGCGTACACGAGGGCAGGGTTCAGATTTTCGCGCTGCGCGGCAGACTGCACCAGCTCGATGTAAGGCTCTGGGTAGATGCACTGCCAGGCCCAGGTGTTCGCGTCGGTAGTCGCGGAGTCCAGCGCGACGCCGCGCACCACGTCTTGGGCGACGCGATAGCGCCGTTGCGCGACGCCGAGGGCGCCGTACGCCTCGCACAGGGCTTCACTGCCGCGCGGCGCATATTGCCGAGAAAACGCGGATTCTTGGCGTGAAAGCTCGCGCTCGGCGTCGCGCGCGAGGCCGACGCGATTGAGCACCGCGACGTCGGGCGGCAATTGGGGGTTGAGCGCTGTGTGCGGCGCGGCCGGGCTCTCCGCAATCAACGCGGGCTGCGGTGCGCCGACGATGCCGAGCCGCGCGCGAGCCGCGAGACCGAAGAACGACAGCGGCTCGCTCTGCGCAACTTCCGTGAGCTCAGCGACGGCCTTGTCCTTCTGATTACCGAGCGCGTGCGACAGCCCTTCCAAATAATGCAAACGGGCTTTGAGGTGTCGTTCGTTGGCGCGCGTGGCGAGGCGCTCGAACGTCGCCGCCGCTGGCAACGGTTGGTCCGTCTCCAGAGCGCACAGCGCGCGCTCGTAGCTCGCGTCAGTGCCGAAACGCGCGTGCTTGCCATATTCTGCCAGATACGCGTCGTAGAGCGCGCGCGCCTTGAGATATTCACCGGCGATGAAGCGCAAGCGCGCCGACAAGTACTGAGCTTGCTCGGCCCAGCCGGTTTTGGGAAATTGACGACTGACGCGCTCGTAGCCAGAGATCGCGCGCTCATCCAATTGCCCGCGGGATAGCGAGCGAGCCGCATAAAACAAGGCCTGCGGCGCACTTTCGGGATCTTCACGCGCGGCACGCTCGAACAACTCTGCGGCCTTCGTGTAGTCGCCACGCGCGGAGTACAGTGCGAAGGCGCGCAGGTACGTCGTACGGCCGATCGGTGCGGGAGAGCCGGGGGCCTTCGCTACCAGTGCGAGCTCGGCTTCCGTGGCATCAATGCGGCCGGCCTCTGCCAACGCGCTCGCGCGATCCAGGTGTTCGGACTTCGACAGACGACCCACGCCGCCCGCGCTTTCCAAAGCCCGCAGTGCGACGGCGCTCTCCGGGCGCAACGGCGCGGCGAGCGCCAGCCAGCGATAGTCTGCCGTGGCGGTGCCCTTGTCCCCCATTTGCGCGGCCAGGGGGGCGCGCAGCGCGCGAGCGCGCACCTCTGAGTCTCGCACGTGCTTGGATTTTCCGAGGCGAGCCAAGACGCGATCGAGCGCGAGACGGGCCTTGGGCAAGGCGACATCCGACTGATAGGCTTTTGCCGCACAAATCAGGGCTTCCGTATCGCCGCGACGCTCGAAATACGCCGCCGCATCGGCGAACGGACCAACGCTCAGCTGAGCGCGAGCGCGCGCTGCGGCGATCTCGTCGGACAACATCGGCAGCGCAGTTTCTAACGCAGTCAGCTCGCTCAGCGCGGCTCTCGCGTCGTCCAACTCTAGGGCGACACGCGCGCGCACGAACCGCACTTCGGGCTCGGCGCGCTGACTCGCAGACAACGCATCCAAGGCCGTGCGCGCATCCGCCCAACGCTCCGCGCGCACGAGCGGCGCGAAACTCGGTGCCGCTGCGACGACGGCCTGCGGCGCGCTGGCCGAGAGTGACGGCCCAGCCGCGCTATGCGCGAGTGACGGCGCGCTGGTCGCCGAGCTCGGCGCACCGTGTGCGCCGCGATCACAGGCCGCGAGCAGCACCCAAGCCCAAGCCGAACGCCTCAAAATCCCCAATGGTATTCCGCGCGCAACATGGGGGTGAAGGCTTCACCAGTGCTCGGGCTGGAGAGCAGCATGTCAGTGCGAATCGAAGCGCCCAGCCCAAAGTTGCGCGTCATGGCGTAATCCAAACCGAGCACGAGGGCCGCCAACACGTCGTCACGGCGAAACGGCTCGCCTACGGGCAAGCGACCGCTGATGGACTGAAAGCCGACCAGCAGCGCTGCGTACGGGATCCATTGCAGCACGTCCAGCTTATAGGAAAGGCCGGCCGCGGCGGATAACGGCTCGGCGTGCTCCGTCGGGAGCTGCGAGCCGGCCGTGTAGCCATGATACGAGCCGAGCAGCTCGAGCTTCAGGTCGAAAACGTCTGAGATACCGTAAGCCGCATTCACGCCGAGCGCGGGACCGACCGAGTAGTAATGCGGGTACGCGGTCACCCCGAGGCCGCCGCCGACGTGCCACTCGCGCTCGAAGGCGTGCGCGCGCTTCGGCAACGAACAGAGCAGCGCGACAGCGAACGAGAAAACGAGCCCACGGGTCATGAACGACCGCGAGTCTAGCCCGAGTTTCTCCGCATTTCAGAGCATATTTACGGGATCGACGTCTATTGCCATGCGCACCAGGCGGTGCACGCTGGCACGCGCCACGGCCAAGAGAGCGTCGCGCAGCGGTTTTCTGTCGGTGGCGCGCAGCACGAAGCGGTAGCGGTAACGGTTACGCAAACGCGCGAGCGGCGCCGGGGTCGGCCCGAGCACCTCCACGCCGCTCGGCGCCGCGGCTCGAGCTACCTGCGCGATGCGTTCACACTCGGCCAGCGCTTGCGCTTCTTCCAGCGCGTCGAAGCGCACCAGCGCCAAGCGCGAGAACGGCGGAAAACGCAGCTCCTCACGGTCGCGCATTTCTTGCTCGATGAAACCAGGCACGTCATGGCGCAGCGCAAAAGCGACGGCCGGGTGCTTCGGTTGGCGCGTTTGAATCAAGACCCGACCTGGGTTGTCACCGCGACCGGCTCGGCCGGCCACTTGTACCAACAAGTGAAAGGTGCGCTCAGACGCTCGAAAATCCGGCATCGACAACGCAGAGTCGGCGTTCAGCACGCCCACCAAGGTGACGTTCGGGAGATCGTGACCCTTGGTCACCATTTGCGTGCCCACCAAGATATCGATCTCACCAGCGCGCATCCGGTCGAGCACGGCCTCGCTCTTGGCTCCCGCGGCCACATCGCGATCGAGCCGCGCCACGCGCGCGCTCGGCAACACCTCCTTCAGCGTAGTCTCGATGCGCTCGGTGCCCGAGCCTTCTTCGGTGAGCCGCGCGGCGCCGCATTCGGCGCACACGGTCGGCACTTCGGCGGTGTAGTCGCAGTAGTGACACTGCAACGACGCCCCTCGGGAGCGATGCAACGTGAGCGACACCGAGCAATTCGGACAACGCACCAAGTGGCCGCAGGAACCGCAAATCAGGCTCGGCGAAAAGCCGCGCCGGTTGAGAAAAAGAATCGCCTGTTCGCCGCGCTTCAAGGTCGCTTCGAGCGCGCGGAAGAGCGTCAGGCTGAGCAAGCGATCCCCGCCTGGTCCCGCCCCCACCGAGGTCAGATCGACGATCTCTACTTTGGGCAGCACTGCGGAAGCGTGTGCGCGTGCGGGCAGCTTTAGAGTCTCCAGGCGTCCGCTTTGTGCGAGCGCCACGCTGGCCAGCGACGGCGTGGCGGAACCGAGCACGCACACCGCGCCCGCACGGTGCGCGCGCAAGAGCGCCATGTCGCGCGCGTGGTACCGCACGCCCTCTTCCTGCTTGAACGAGCCGTCGTGCTCTTCGTCGACACAGATCAGACCTAAATCATGCACGGGCGCGAACAGCGCGGAGCGCGCGCCGACTGCGACCTTGAGCTCGCCACGCCGCAACGCGCGCCACATGGCGTGGCGATTGATGTCCGTGAGCCCGCTGTGCAAGACGGCAATGCGATCACCGAGCCGCGCTCGAAAACGCGTCACCAGCTGCGGCGTGAGCGCAATCTCCGGCACCAGCACAATCGCGCCGCGGCCCATGTTGAGCGCGTGCTCGACCGCGCGCAGGTACACTTCGGTCTTGCCGGAGGCGGTCACGCCGTCCAGCAGAAATCCCTGTTTTTGTCGGCCGTTCAGGGCAGAGATCATGCGTCCGACGGCCTCTGCTTGCGGCGGAGTGAGCTCGGGTGGCACGTCACGCGCTACTTTGATGAAAAACGGGTCGGGCCGCGCTTCGACGCGCTCCACCGTGACGAGCTTCAGCGTCTCGAGCCGCTTCACGGCCGCGCGCGCGTTCGGCCAGATCTTGGAAAGCTCCGGGATCGGCTTCGGCCCGTGCTCGCGCACATAGCGAACCAGATCGCGCGCTTGCTCACTCAGTTTTTCCGGCAGGTCCGCGGCGCCCAGCGCACTGACGTTCTGCACCATGCGGCCGAGCGATTTTTCGACCGCGAATGCCTCGTTCTTGGCCAGCGTCTCGGCCGCAGTGCGCTCGACAACGGGCAACGCCAGCTCGATCACGGCGCCGATCGGCGCGATGTAGTAGCGCGCTAGCTCTTGCAGAAATCCGAGCAGCTCGTCCTGCAAAACCGGCTCTGGATCCACGATCGCGTGCAGCGGCTTGAGCTTGTCCTCGGGGACGTCAGGTACCTCGGTGCTGATGTCGAGCACCACACCGAGCACGCGCCGTGTCTTGCCGAACGGAATCAGCACGCGTGCGCCACGCTGCACACCGCCCGCCAATTCGGGCGGCACGATGTAGCTGAAGGCCTGCCCGAGCGGGACCGGGATCGCGACGCGCGCGAAACTGCGTGTGGGCTCTGCCGCGGTCACGACGCTCTAGCGATGCATGCCCAGCAGGTATGCGGTCAATGCGACAGCCGCCGCCAGCGCCAACACCCACAGCCAGGTCGAGCTGCGTTCCGTCGCCAAAGGCGAGCCCGGCCGGCTGCGCACCATCGCCTCGAGCGAGGCCGGAGGCGGCTCATGGCGAGGGAAATGCACGGACTCCGGAAAATCATCCGTAGTGTCTGGGGGCGGGGGCAAATACGGTTTGCTACCGCGAGGCTGGTCCGGAGGATCTGACACGCATAGCAAGCGTCCCCTGCGCACGCGCTTCGGTCAATGGCTTAAAGGCTCGTCGACCGGCAAAGCCTGAGCGCGAGAGCGTCGCGCAGTACCGATTCCATGAGCGAATTCAAACTTGGAATTGCGGCCAGCGATGGGCGCCCGCGCCGCAATTTTCGAGCGCTGCCCGCCATCGACCTCGGACGCCGAAGGCTGGGACGGCGCACGCGCGCCGCGTGACCATCAATCAAAAAAACAAAAGCCTTAAGTGACGGGAGCTTTGTCGAGCCCGAAACCTTCGTGCAGCGCGCGCACCGCGAGCTCGGTGTACTTAGCCGCAATAATGCAGCTGATCTTGATCTCGCTGGTGCTGATGGCCTGGATATTGATGCCTTCGCCGGCGAGAATGCCGAACATCTTGGCGGCCACGCCCGCGTGCGAACGCATACCGAGACCGACGATCGACACTTTGACGATGTCCGGATCGTACTCGACGGGCTCGCTGCCGTACTCGGCGGCGGTCTTCTCGATCAGCTCCTTGGCGCGCGGGAGATCGCTCTTGGCGACCGTGAAGGTCACGTCGGTCGTGTCTTTGCCGCCGCGCGACGGGCTTTGGATGATCATGTCGACCGAGACGTTGTGCTCGGCGAGCATGCCGAAGATCTTCGCCACGACGCCGGGCTTGTCCTTCATGCGCACCAGCTGAACCTTGGCTTCGCCCTTGTCGTAAGCGACGCCCGCTACAGCTACCGATTCGAAACCTTCTTCGCCGACTACCATCGTACCTGTCCGATCGCTGAAGGAGGACCGCACGTGCACCGGAACTCCGTATTTCATGGCCACTTCGACGGAACGAATCTGCAGCACCTTGGCACCGAGCGACGCCAGCTCGAGCATCTCTTCGTAGCTGATGCGATCGATCTTGCGCGCCGAGGGGCAGATGTTCGGATCGGTCGTGTAGACGCCGTCCACGTCCGTATAGATCTCGCACACGTCGGCTTTGATGGCCGCCGCAATCGCCACCGCGGTCGTATCCGAGCCGCCGCGGCCAAGCGTGGTGATGCTGCCGTCCGGATCGATGCCCTGGAAGCCGGCGACCACGGCGATGCTTCCGCCCTGCACCGCTTGCAGTAACTTCGAGCCTTCGATGCTTTGAATGCGCGCTTTGGTGTATGCGGCATCAGTGCTGATGCGCACCTGGTGACCCAGGAAGCTCTTCGCTTTGCCGCCGAGCTGGTGGATGGTCATGGCCACCAAGGCGGCGCTCACTTGCTCGCCTGTGGAAGCCAGCGAGTCGAGCTCGCGCATGTCTGGCGTGGCTGAGATCTGATGCGCCAAGCCGAGCAGGCGATTGGTCTCGCCCGACATCGCGCTCACGATCAGCACGACCTGGTTTCCCTCTCGCTGCGAGCGCAGCGCAAGCTCGGAAACGTTTCGCATCCGGTCGAGATTGGCGACCGAAGTACCACCGAATTTTTGAACGACGAGGGCCACGCCGCCTCGCTGGTAGCCCCCACAACGGGGGGAGTCAAGAGTGACAAGCGGTGTTAGCGTCCCGCCCGGGATGTCGCCGCTTGCGCACTACGTCGTGGAAACGCTCGTCACGCTGCTCGCGATCGTAGTGCTCGCGGTGGTGGTGCTGATCGGCGCACGGCGCGCCGGAATGGGACGCGTGGCGGGCCCACTCGAGCTGGTTGGGCGGCTGCCCCTCGACGCACGGCGCGCGGTGTATTTGGTGCGCGTGGGCAGCGTCGTGTACGTGGTTGGGGCGAGCGAGGCAGGCATCGCCAAGCTGGGGGAGGTCCGGGACGGCGATCTCGAGCTGCCCGCGCAGCCCGGGCAGAATGAATCATTTCGGGAGGTCTTGAGCCGTGCCTTCGGCAAGAAGTCTTAGCCTCGGCGCTGCGGTCGCGCTCGGCGCGCTGTTCGCGCCGGCGCTGGCAGGCGCGGCGCCCGCTCAGGCAAACCCCGGCGGCCTCGACGAAGCGTTCATGCGCCCGATGACGTTAGTCGTAGTGCTGGCGTTGGCCGCGCTCTTGCCGTTCGCGTTCATGACCCTGACCGCGTTCGTGAAGATCTCGACCGTGCTGCAAATCGTACGCGGCGCGATCGGTGCGCAGAACATCCCATCGAGCACGGTGATCATGGCGCTGGCGGGCGCGTTGACTCTGCTCGCCATGGCGCCGGTCGGCACGCGTATCGAAGAGCGCTCGCGCCC
>DATCFJ010000116.1:0-6284 GCA_036509605.1 Polyangiaceae bacterium
CCTCACTCGAGCATGGCTGACGAGGATCGCTGTGCAGAAGCATGGGAAAAGGTCGGCATGTCGTCGAGGCCGATGCAGCAGCCACAAGCGGCGCGTGACCCTGCGCGCTGGTCGGCGAGCGATCGTCAGCGTTTAGAGGTCGCGCGGGGCTTTTGCGAACAGCCTGCGTACGAGGCCAAGACCTGGAAGCCGGCTGTTCCCCGCATCGGGTGTCTGCCGTGCACCGAAGTCGCTCCTTGCGATGCAGATAACGGCGCAAAGACTGCTCCGGTCCCGCCCGCCCAAGGGTCATCAGCGACGCTAGCACCACACAGCGTGACCAAGCTCGATCTGTACGTGGACGAAGTAGTGTTTGGCAGCTTCACTCAGGCTGGATCCGACGAGGCAATCGCCAAGCTGTTCACTCGGGCTGGATCCGACGAGGCAATCGCCACGCTGTCTCGACCCGCAGCTTGGGAGCGCTTCTATCTGATGAGGAAGGTGGCTGGGCGTTGGTTACCGGTGCGTTACGTCGAATCGATCGGCACGTTTACCTTCGGCTACGCTTGCAAGGCCACGCGCATGGCTTCGCACCGTGACCTGCTCGTGTGCATGAGCGGTGCCATGAACGGCACGAGCCAGAGCAATGACATCACAGTTCACGACTTTGCGACGGATCCGCCCGTGGGGACGGTCCTTGCCACGTTCGGATCGACGAACCAGCCGACTCAAGACGTGTGCATGCACCAACGGGATTGGCCGTCGTTCTTTCTCGGTTCGCTGAGCACCTTCGAGCTGGTGGATGTCGATCACGACGGTCTGCTCGACGTGCGCGCCGCATTGGCCTACGCAGAGGTGGACGACCGCGTGCTCACCGGCTTCACGCTGGCGCGGGACTATTCGGCAACCTGCGCCTGCGCCCCGGTTTTGGAGCACGATCCTTACACCCGGCTCAAGCCGGGCTGCCGCTGCCCGGCCTTCAAATTCCCAGCACTCACGCACAAGAGCTTGATCTTCTTGGCTCGAGGCGAAGGCTTCGTACCAACGCCAACCACCGTCGCGGTTATGAAGAAAGCCCACGCTGACCCATCCGAAGACGTACCGTGAGCAGGCTAGCTCGGCAGATCGGCTCGGTCAGCCTCGGGCTTGCTTCTGCCTTGTTGGCCATCGCCTGTCATCAAAGTTCCCGCGCCGACACGAGCTCGCATCCGGCGGCGTCGAGCGCGCTCGCTGCTACGTCAGCGACGGTCGCGCCGCCGCCTTCGGTAGACCTGCCTTCAGATTCACAGAACGGACTGTCAGAAGCTGATGCACGCGCGCTCGATGCCCGCCAGGTCGAGATAGCCCTACGTGCGCATGCAACAAAGATGCGAAAAGCGCTCCGCGCAAAGGACGAACTGCAATTCGGGCGCGCGCTACCCTTGCCGGTTACGGTCCATACAGCGTCGTGGTGCACGGCAACCTTCACCTCGCGACGAGCTTTTCAAGCCATTTTGCAGAGGTAGTGACACCGACGATTCGGGACGCCATTCTCGACTATCACGAACCGGAATGGTCGAACAGCGGGAGCTTGATGTTCAAGAACGGGGCCGTGTGGATCACCGATGGCTCACCGTGGACGGTGTTCAATACCGACGCATGGGCAATACCCGGCGTTCCGTGTGACAACTGGCGTCTGGAACCCGAATCGTCTTGGCTCGAGGGAACCTGGACCTTTGCCTCGGTCGCCGAAGCCGGGGGGACCCTCGACGTCGATCCAACGCAATGGGCTCTGGGCACGATAACAATCCCCGCCTTCCCCGCGGACGTCGAGCTGGCGCTGAACCCACGATATCATCGCCGTTGCCGTCGCGTCCGATTCGGCGCGGAGATCAGGCCGCCCGGGGGCAGAGCTGTCTCGCTTGCGATGATGGGGTTCGGGGGCGAGCTCGACGGACACTTCTTCGATGTCGAGTGCAACGTCAAAGGCCCGCACGGTTACATCGAGAGGATCTATGTGGAGTCTCAGACTCAAATTGCAATCCAAGGGGACGAAGGGTTCTTCGTCTTCCTGAAACCGACTTCGAGCGCTTCCCTGGGCAGGACCGTTGAGCTTGGCGGCGCCTGCGGTTCCGGGGCTGCCCAATGCAAACCCGGGCTAGTGTGTGTGGCGCAGCCGTTCAAGTACCAGCGGCCGGAAGGGCTCTGCATCTCGCCGTCGCAGCTGCCCGTCTGCAAGGAACCGCGTCCCGCATTGAAGCGATTCTGCTCGGCATCCACGCACTGAGCGCGGCCAACGCAGACTTCTTCGACGTCCGCTTAGCAAGCGGGCGGGGTTGCCCCACCGTCCAGTGCTCGGCCCTCCGGGGCTGCGCACTTCGTGCCTCCCCCGTGGAGGGAGGCCGGCGCGACGCGCTGCCGGCGTCAATCCGAGGCCTGATGGAGTCGTGTCAGTTGGCCGAACGTTGCCGCCCGAATAAGGCACGCTTAACCTAACGGTGTGCCCCGCGTTCCACTTGGTAGACTCGTTGGCGGTATTGCTAGCTGGATGACACTGAACTGCGCATCGCTGCCTCCGACTTCCCGGCACGCGAAAAATACCGACGGTTCGATCGAAAGGAACCAAGCTCAACCTCGGGCACAACCGACGACGGTGCCGGCGGCGCCGCTTGCACCGACCAGCGAAGCGTGCAGCACCGTTCAGACATGCCAAGGGCTACTCGACGCGCTCGGTCACATTCCTGAGCACTGCGGCCGCGATCCTGCCGACCCGCAGTGCCAGCACTGGCAAGCTGACTTCGCACGAATCACGGATGCGAAGCGAAAGGTCGACTACGACGATTACGTTCACGAGCGTGCGGCGCTTCAACGCCTTGACCCGACGCCGGCCGAAATACGAGCTCTTGCGCAATGTGATGCGCAGGAATGGCGAAACCACGACTACTACCGGGATGAGACGTCCTGGCTGGAACGCATGCGGTGCTGGCGCGGGCTACTGAATATCGAGCTCGACGCGTTCGCTCGAATTCGCGGGACTTGCACGCGAGAGAACGAATGCGTGCTTCTGTCCAACGGCTGCGGGTTGCCTTCGGTACCAACGAACAAGCGTTACGAGATAGAGGTCCAGAACGAAGCCTCCAAGCTACTTCTCTCGATCCAGAACAAGGGCTGGCTGGACGGCAGATGCGACGGACCCCTTCTTCAGGCCGTTTGTGTGGGAGGAAAGTGCAGCGCGGCCTTGCGATAACCGCGACCACGCGCGCAGGCCGGGCCCGGACGCTCGCCGCGAGCTCAAGCTCCGCCGCTTCCGTGTGAGCGCTGAGCTGGTGCTTCGCGATCTGAATGCTGCCATCGCGTTGGTCCGGGAGGCGCTCTAGTCGCGGTGCGAGGGCCTACGGAAAGTGTGGTGTCTAGCGCCTCACGCCACCCGCACCTCGATCGGCACTGTGAAAGCAGCTGTCCACGTGTAGTTGCGCCCCCGCGCAACGCCAATTTGAACACTTGCTACTTGTTCGGCCGATGCGCGACTTCGGGCGCCAATTTGATGCCCAGAGTGGGGCGTGGACGCCATGAAGGATCATCTGAATTGCGCCTCATCGCGCGACTCAAAGCTCGACCAGCCCCGACTCGGGTTCGAGCAGGCCGTGTTCGTCAAGCCACTCTCGGATGCCGATCACGGTTCCGACGCCGAGCTTCGCGTAAGTCTGCCTGCGGTGCCCCTCCACGGTGCGCTTGGAGCTGCCCATCAACGCGGCGATCTGCGAGTTGCGAAAGCCCTGCGCCAAGTGCCTCGCCACTTCGAGCTCCTTGGGGGTGAGCACGTCCCGGCTCACCCCGAGGTCGATGCCGGGTGGCCAGAAGGTGCCCCCCAGCGCCACGGCCTGGATTGCGGCGAGCAGCGCGGCGGGCGGATCGGCCTTGCTGACATAGCCGCGAGCTCCCGCGCCGTAGGCGCGTTTCACGTAGCTTGCTGCGGTTTGCACGCTGAGCATGAGCACGCGCGTGTGCTCTACCTGCTGAACGAGCGCGCGGGTCAGGTCGATCCCGGTGTGCCCCCCCTTGAGGCCGATATCGGTAAGCAGCACCTCGGGTCGCACGCGGCGTGCCAGCGCGAGCCCCTCGCGCGCGTCGCCCGCTTCGCCAACCAGCTCGAGCCGCGGGTCGCTGTGCACGACCGAGCGCAGGCCTTCGCAATAAATCGGGTGGTCGTCGACGAACGCGATGCGAATCGCGGCCGGCAAAGTCATGCCGGCCTCGCGCGGCAAAGGTCGATCGACAGCTCGGTCCAGCCCGGCCGCGATCGCAGGCGGAAGGTGCCGCGCTGCTCTTCGACACGCTGGCGAATGCTGCGCAGCCCGAGCCCCGCGAGATCGGGGCGGTCGATGATCTCAGGGTCGAAGCCGCGACCGTCGTCGGTGACGCGCAGGCGCACGCGGCGCGTGTGACCGTCGCCCAAGACGTCGATTTTGACCTCGACCCTGCGCGCGGCGGCGTGGCGTTCCACGTTCGTCATCGCTTCTTGCGCAATCCGAAATAGCGTGAGGCTTTGCAGGTCGGACAACTCGAACTGGAGCATGTCGTGGCACAAGCTCACTTCGATGCCCGAGCGGTCGGCCACGTCGTCCGTCAAACGGCACAGTGCTGCGGCGAGACCGAGATCGTCGAGCTCACTCGGTCTAAGCTCGTGTGAAATGCGTCGTACGTCTCCGATACATTCGGCTAACCGCGTGAGCCCCCGCTCGATGCTTGCGACAGCGGGCCCTGCGCGTTCGGCGAGCGCCGCCCGCGCCAGCTCGAAGTGGTACTTCGTGCCCGCAAGCTGCTGCGAAATCCCATCGTGAAGCTCGCTCGACACACGCGCCCGCTCCCGCTCGCGCACGCGGTCGACACGCCGATTGAGTCCTACCAGTTCCAGATTCAGGCGGCGAAGCTTCGTGTCGGCCAAGCGTTGCTCGGTGACGTTAAGCAACATCGTGCCCGCGAACACCACACCGATCGCGAGCAACGCCGCTGCCGCGAGCAGCCACATCGTCCGCGCAACGGTCTCGGCCGACTGCCTGCGTGCAGTTTCGGTCGCGCGCTGCACGTCGTCGAGATAAACGCCACAGCCGAGAGTCCAGTCCCAAGGCCAAAGCACGCGCACGTAACTGAGCTTTTCCGTCGGCTCGTGCGAGGATGGCTTGTCCCAAAGGTAGCTGACGAACCCGCCGCCTGCGTGCGCTGCTCGGAAGATCTCGCGGTGGACGTACTTGCCGGACGAGTCTCGCCAATTCCACATGTTCTTGCCCACGAGCTCGGGCTTACGCGGGTGGACCAGGATGATGCCCATGTTATCGTTGGCGAAGAAATAGCCGTCAGCGCCGTAGTACGCCGAATCGATGAGGTCTTTGGCTCTGCGCTGCGCCGAGGCCACGTCCGGTTCAGACGCGATTAGCGCGAGCAGTTGATTTTCGAGCTGCATCACTGCGTGTGTCAGCTCGCTGCGCTTCTCGTTCATCAAGCTGGTCTCGATCAGGTTGACCTGTTCGTCGCGCAAGCGATGCGCTTGTCGCACTAGGAGCAGCGCGACGCCCAGCATCGCGACGAGCAACGGCACGATTGCCAGTGTGATGATCTTGAGCTTCAACCCCATGCTTGGCCCGAGGGAAAAGAGTAACACAGCGCGTGGTTCGTTCTCGCCGAACGCTAGATCGCAAGACCCGCTGCGGCCCGCACTACGCGTATTAATACCTGGGTGCCACCGGCAATCGTACCCGTCCAGTCGCGTAGTACTGCGCATTTGGCGTGCGAGCGAAGCACCCTATAGTGTGCGGGTAACTGGCGGGCGACGACTCGACGAGATCGGGCGCTCGGGGTCGAAACACGGAGGAACCATGAGCATTCTCATGAAACCGAAGGCACTGGCGAGTCACCCGGCGGGCGCGAGCCCATTCACGGAAGCCTTGAAGTCGAGCCTCGAGGCGTACGAACTAGACGATCAAGATAGCATCGAACCCTTCACTGGGCGGCTGGCGCGCGAGCAGGGCTGGACGATCGCGTTCGCCCAGCGTACTGTCCGCGAATACAAGCGCTTCATCTTGCTTGCCGTAAGTGAAGAGCAAACAGCTACGCCCTCTGACGCGGTGGATCAGGTTTGGCACCAACATCTGACCTACACGCGCGATTACTGGGGTCCGTTCTGTGGCCGCTTGCTCGGACGACCGCTTCACCATCAGCCGAGCGCTGGTGGCCTGAGTGCGCTTGCGGCACACCGCGCCGCTTACGCGAAGACCCTCGCGGCGTATCAGGGGGTGTTCGGTGAGTGCCCGCCTGGCGACATTTGGCCG
>DATCFJ010000117.1:0-4166 GCA_036509605.1 Polyangiaceae bacterium
GGGCGAGGCGAGCGAGGTCAGCGAGCTCAGTTTGGTGTTTAGCCGGCCGCTCCGCAAGCTCGAGTTGGCTGGCGCGCCGCCGCCGGCATTGAGCCTGTCGCCGCCGATCGCTGGGCGTTGGCTGTGGGTGGGGACTCATGCGCTGCACTTCGTGCCAGAAACGCCGCACTTGCCCGGCGCGACCGAGTACGTGGTGACCGCGCCCGCGGAGCTGCGCGCGCTCGACGGCTCCACGCTCGGCACCGCATATCAGTTCAAGTTCAGCACGCCGCGGCTCAAGTTGGTGGACAGCCTACCAGGTGCCGGCTCGCGCGGGCTGGAACCGAACGCCGTCTTCACCTTGCACTTCAACCAAGGTGTAGACCCGGACAAATTCCGCGGGCTGACGAAGCTGACGGCGGTGCACGAGGGCAAGACCGAGGCGCTCGGCTTCACAGTGGTTCGGCCCAATCCAACGGAGCCGAAACGGCTGGAAGTGCACCCGGCTCATCCGCTGCCGATTCACGCGCAAATCACGCTTGCGGTGTCCGAGACGCTGACCGGTCTCGAAGGGCCGCTGGCCATGGGCAAGCCGATAGACGTGCCGGTCGAAACGTACGGGCCGCTCGTGGTCGACAGCGTCAATTGCGATCGCAACACACCGCACGAGCAATGCCCTCCGGGCGGCTCTTGGTCGCTCGAGCTGAGCAACCCCGTGTCGATTAAGGACTTGAAGCGTGCGCTGTCGATCACGCCGCCGGTCGCGCTGCGCTTCGAGAACTGGACCGACGAATCGACCCCGGTCTCGTATCTGAGCATCGCGGCGCCGTTCTTGGCCGGACAAAAATACACGCTCAGCCTGAGCGGCGACCTGCGTGACGTCCACGGCCAGACGCTGGGCAAGAGCTTCAGCAAGCCGATGGCGATCGACGACTACTTTCCGGCTGTCGAGATCGGCGTGCAAGGTAAATTGCTCGACCCGCGCGCGGGCTCGGCGATCCCGGTAGGCTCGGTGAACGTCAAACACTACACGCTGAGCAGCGCTTCGCTGACGGCCGAGAACGCGCTCGCGCTCGAGAACGAAAACAATCCGGAGCAGCGCTTGCAGCTGTTTCTAGGCTTGCCGCAGGCCCATCAGCAAAGCGTCGTACCGGGCGCTCGCCCGAATCACATCACCAAAGAGAGCCTAGGCCTGGGCTCGGTGCTCGGGGCGACGGCGCGCGGCGCGGTCGCGATCGGCGTCGAATACGAGCACGACCCCAAGGATTACCGCACGCTCGACACCTTCAAGATCGTCAAAGTCACGGATCTGGCGCTCACGGCCAAGCTCTCTCCAGATGGCTCGCTGGTTTGGGTGACGCGCTTGTCGTCGGGTGAGCCGGTGGCGAAGGCTAACGTGCGTATCTTGGGCTTGCCGGGTCCGGTGCACGAGTACCAAACGGACGCGCAAGGCATCGCTCAGATCCCGGCGACGGATTTCAAGCCGAACCTCGAGGAGTCCGATAGCGACGTCAACGCGCTATTGGTGGTGAAGAGCGGCGACGATTGGACGTACGAGAAGGCGCGTGACTACCTGTCGCCCTGGCGTCTGTCGGTGCCGTTCGACGGCTCGGGGAAGCGCCACACGTATGGTTTGATGTTCACCGAGCGCGGCATCTACCGGCCAGGCGACGACGTACAGGTCAAGGGGATCCTGCGTCGCGAGCTGCAGAGCGGCAACCGAACTCCGGCGGGTGAGGAGATCAACGTCGAGCTGTACTCGCCGGACTCCGAGCAGGTGCAGACTCAGACGCTGAAGCTCACGAAATTCGGCACTTTTTCGGCGCATTTCAAGGTTCCGGAGACGGGGCACTTGGGGGCGTGGCAACTGCGCGCCGTAGGCTTGGACGACACGGTCTACGATGCGTTCGACGTTTCCGAGTACCGGCCCGCGGAGTTCAAGGTCGGCGTCGAGAGCGAGGAGCCGAGCTACGTGCGTGGCGATAGCGCACACTGGACGGGCCAGGGCGACTACTTGTTCGGCGCGCCGATGTCAGGGGCGGCGGTGCGTTACACCGTGTCCCGTGCACCGAGTAGCTTCGAGGTGCCGGGCTCGGCTGGGTTCTCTACGAGCGCCTCGGCATTCCACGCTGACCTCGACGAAGCGGCGCTCAACGGTGGCGAGCTGCTTTCCCAGGAGGCCAAGCTCGACGCTCACGGTAGCGTCAGCTTCACGCACAAGCTCGAGCTGCCCGGGCAACGCGGTCCCGAGCTGCTCACCGCCGAAGCCGAGGTGACGGACGTCTCGCGGCAGAGTATTGCCGGCAGCACGTCGGCCATCGTGCACCCGGCGGAGTTTTACTTGGGGCTGAAGGAGCCTGAGGATTACTTCGCGCCGGCGCCCGGCAAATTGACGACCCAGGTCTTGGCGCTGTCACCGAAGGGCGACAAATTGGCTGGAAAATCGGTCAAAGTCGAGATGATCTCACGGCGTTGGACGTACGCTCGCGAGGCGCAAGCGGGGGGTGACTCGCGTTTCGTGAGCAAGGTGATCGATCGCGTCGTGTCGTCGTGCAGCGTGACGACGTCACAGACGCCAGTGCCGTGCACGCTCGACCTGCCGGAGGCCGGCTATCATGTGCTGCACGCAGTTGCCAAGGATAGCCGCGGCAACACGGCCGAGTCTGCGCTCGGCGTGTACGGGATTGGCGACGTCGGCACCGGCTTCAATGACAGTGACCGGCTCAGCGTGGAGCTGAAGAGCAACAAGCAGTCGTATCAGATTGGCGAGACCGCTCGCGTGCTCGTCAAATCACCGTTCCCGGAGGCAGAAGCGCTGGTGACGGTGGAACGCGCGGGGATTTATCGCTCCGAGCGCGTGCTGCTGCACGGACCGACACCCACGGTCCTTGTGCCGATCAGCGAGGACTTGCGGCCCAACGCCTTCGTGTCCGTACACCTGGTGCGTGCGCGAACGGTCAAGGAGAAGACCACGCTCGGCGCGCCGTATCGCGTCGGTTACACCGAATTGCGGATCGATCCCGAAGCACGACGCCTGGCCGTCGCGGTGCACACGGACAAAACCGACTTTGCTCCGGGCGGCGAAGTCAGTGTTGACTTGGACGTGAAGGACCGTGCGGGCAAACCACAGGCCACCGAAGTCACGGTGTACGCGGTCGACGAAGGGGTGCTGTCTTTGATCGGTTACAAGACCCCAGATCCGATCCCGGTGTTCACCGCGCCGCGGCCGCTCGGTGTGGCGACGCTCGAGTCACGCGAAGGCTTGGCGCATATTGGCTTGGAAGCGCTGGACGGCGCGCTGGGCGATGAGAAGGGGCGCGCTGGGGGCGGCGGCGGCATGAGCCCGGCACGCCGGGATTTTCGGCAGACCGCCTACTTCAACCCGAGCGTGCTCACGGACGCGAGCGGCAAGGCGCACGTCAAATTCAAGCTGCCGGAGAGCCTGACCACGTTTCGAATCATGGCCGTCGCGGTCAGTGACGGCGACCACTACGGCTTTGGTCAGAGCTCGGTGACGACCAGCAAGAAGCTGATGGCACGCCCAGAGTTGCCACGCTTCCTGCGCGCGGGAGACACGATTGAAGCCGGCGTGGTGGTGTCAGCTAAGAACTACGAGCCGGGCCAAGTCACGGTTCTGGCGCATGTTACTGGAATCACTATTGTGGGTAATTCATCGCGCACGCTAAAGCTTGCTCGCGATCAATCCGTCGAGGTGCGCTTTCCGTTCAAGGCTGAGACTGCGGGCAACGCCAGCCTGCGCTTCGACGTGACAGCGGGCGCGGAGAAGGACGCGGTGCTGGTGGAGCGGAAGATCGCTTCGCCTGCAACACTGGAAGCCGTCGCATTGTACGGAAAATCCCAGGACTCAGTGGCGGAAGCGCTGGGCGACATGTCCACGATTCGTTCCGATGTGGGGCAGCTCGACATTAGCGTGTCGTCGACGGCGTTGGTTGGGCTTGGGGCAGGGGTCGACCAGTTGGTGCAGTACCCCTACGGCTGCACCGAACAGCTCTCGAGCATGCTCATCCCGCTCGTGCCGCTCCGCGATCTGGCCAAAGACTTCAAGATCCCGCTGCCGCTCGACTTGGACAAGGTCGTGCCGCACACCGTGGCGGAGATCGTATCGCGTCAGCGCAGCGATGGCGGCTTTGGGCTGTGGCCGGATTCGACCGAGAGCTACCCGTGGG
>DATCFJ010000118.1:0-2959 GCA_036509605.1 Polyangiaceae bacterium
CCTTCGGCGAACACCTCGGCGAGGTGCGCTTTCGTGACGATACCCAGCACCGCACCGGGTTCGGAGGCATCGGCTTCTGCCGACAAGACGACGGCGATTGAGGCGCGCGCCGCGTGCATGCTAGCGAGCACTTCGAAGATCGCTGCCTCTTGCCGCACGGTGACGTAGTCGTGCCGTGCCACCTCGGATACGGTCAGTGCTTTCTGAAGTATGGCCGAGTGCCCGAGCGCCCAAGCCCGCGACAGGACTCCAATCACTTTCCCGTCCTCGACGAGGACGAGCTCTGCGGGCGCCCGCTCGTCATCCGTCAATTCGAGGTGATCTCCCGGCGTTTGGGCGGGGATAACCAGCGCTTCGTCAATCGTCATGTCGGTCACGTGATGCACCAGCGCGGCGTTCGCCTGCAGCGCCCAGGGCATCGGATGACCGCGCCGCGCGAGCTTCATCGTGTAGATGCTCTCGCTGAGCAGAATGCGCCGTAGGCCGTAGCTGACCGCAACCGTGATGGTCATCGGTAGCACGACCGAGTAGTCGAGTGTCATCTCGAAGATCATCACAATCGCGGTCAGAGCGCCCCCGGTGGAAGCAGCGACAAGCCCCGCCATGCCCGCCAGCGCGAGCGTTGCCGGGTCGACGTGCAGACCAGGCAGCAGCGCGCGCATCAACTGGCCGAACGCGCCGCCCAGCGCGGCTCCCATGAACAGCGCAGGTGAGAAGATGCCGCCCGACGCACCCGAGCCGAGCGTGAGCGACGTGGCCGCCACCTTCGCCACGAACAGCACCAGCAAGAAACCGATATTGGTGAGTGTCCCGCTCAAAATATCCATGATCGTCGCATAGCCGACGCCTTGAACGTAGTAGTGGCCACAGCTCAGCATTAGGCCCTCCGCGAGCAAGCCCACGCCGAGCATACCGACGACGTGGCGCAAGTAGGGCCTGCTCGGCAGCCGCCGCTCGAACCAGTCCTCCGCGCCGTACAGCCCTCGAATGAAGACCACCGCGACCAGCGCCGACAAGGTACCGAGACACACGTACGCGGGGAGGAGCACTGCGCCCGCGGTGCTCGGCATGTGGAGCGCACGAATGAAAAAGGCCGGATGATCGCCGAACAGGAAATGTCCGACGTACGTCGCGCTGCCCGTGGCCAATGCAACTGGCACGAGCGTGCGCACGCTCACTTCATGTAGCAGCACTTCGACTGCGAACAAGACTCCGCCGATGGGCGTGTTGAACGTAGCGGCGATACCGGCACCGCCGCCGGCCGCGACGAGGGTCGCGATCTGCCAGCGTGAGACGTGAAACGTCCTGCCACTCCAGGAGCCGAGGGCGGCTCCGATCTGAATGATGGGCCCCTCGCGCCCGACGGACCCGCCGCTGCCAATCGAGATCGCCGAAGCCAGTGATTTGATGGCAGCGACTACCGGGCGAATGACGCCCTTCTTGTAATAGATCGCGTCCATCACTTCTGGCACGCCATGCCCCTTGGCTTCGGGCGCAAAATTATTGACGAGGAACACCACGGCCAGCGCCCCGAGAGCTGGCATGAGCGCAACCCCGACGCCCCAAGGTCCCGAAGCGGTGTGTTCGTTCGTATCGTAGGCGAGCGAGAATTTCCCGAGAAAGAACAAGTTGTGAAAGGCGGCGATCAGCACGCGAAAGGTGAATGCACCGCAGCCGACGACGAGCCCCAAAAGCGATGCCAGTAGGGCGAGCGAAAAGGGCCCGATTCCTCGGTTGACGAGCAACCGCGTCAGCACCGATGGTTGCGGCTGCTCCGTCGGATTCGTGACAGGCGACGCAATTTTCGAGTCGGCTTTGGTCACGGCGAGGCGCTCACCTCACGCACTGTATCGTAATCCGTCGTGAGTGCGGCGCGGTTACGCGCCGGGCCGAAAATGAATGCGGGGCCGGCCCAGCCGGCACGTGCCTGGGGTCCTACGTATCGAGTCGTTGTACGCCGGGCTCTCGTGGTCGAGCGCTTGGCGTGAAACGATCGTCGGCTCAGATTCAATCACACTGATATGCCGCCGTGTGCGCCACCTCCGTGCGCGTCCACCAGTCCTTCGATCCGGGGCGCGTGAAGGTGTACTCGAAGAATACGATTCTGACAGCCTGCGGCGCGCCGGGGAGCTCGTGACTGAACAGCGACTGAACGGCGCTTGGATCTCGGCACAGGTGGCTGAGCAAGGAGGCCACGTAAGGCGGCATCGCGTCTTGAAACGAGAGCCCGTAGAACCAGAGCAGGAAGTCGACGCGCGGCTGATGCGGCGCAACCAACGGAGGCGCGCGCCAGACCGGTCCAGCCTTGTAATGCAGCGCAAGCTCGGCCCACTTGCCGTCGACTTCGGCTTCGAACGTGGGCTCGATGCGCTCACGAGTCACCTGCATGAACAGGTGGTAGTCGCTGACGAGCCGGAACGGCGCCGCGATGTCTGCGATGATATCCAAGGGCGCGAACGCTTGGCGGGCAAACAGGTGAAGGGCGCCATCGACGCTGATCCCCAGCCAGCTCGCAGTCACTATTGTCGCAGTCGCGCAACGCAGCGCCCGCAACGGGCGCACGGGCACACGGGGAGCTCGGTTGACGACGGCGCGCAGCCGGCGAACGTCGCTTGCGGCTCGCGAAAGCCAGCGCAGCGCGCGCGGCGGCGAGCGCGCCGCCAGAAAATCGCGCACGCGCCACAAATCGCCGTCGTCGAGCAAGAACACCCCCATGAACAGCGCGAGGTAGCTGAAAAAGCCGTAGTTCGCCGTCGCAATGTTGAGCAGCTGAAAGCAACTGAACACCGCAAAGGCGGCTCGGCGCGCCCCACGCGGGCCCCAGATCAACAGTGGCAAGCAGAGCTCCCACACCAGCGTGAGATTGCTCTCGACTCGATGCCACCAGGCTGGAAGAGCGTGACAGAAGTACGCGAGCGCGGTGGGGAGCGGCGCTGTTTCGTAATAAAAGCGCATTGCG
>DATCFJ010000119.1:0-7213 GCA_036509605.1 Polyangiaceae bacterium
CCGGCGCCGCCCTGGAACGCCAAGGGCCGCGGCTGCATGGCCGACCTTCTGCTCGGGGCGAGGCCACTGATGTACACAAAAGATTTGTTTAAGGAGCTGGCGGCTCAAAACCTGCACGCGGTGTCGGTGGGCGAAGGCGCGCTGCCGTTTGGGGGCCCCCAACAACAATCCCTAAGTTTTTCCGAAACATCGAGCTCGCTGGACGCGCGCTCGGCGACGCTGGAAGCAGTGCAACGCGGGGCGTCATCGAGCGACGAGATCTGCGTCGCGACGGGGCTCCCGGCGGCCCGCGTTTCAGAACTGATCTTGACGCTTCGCCTGGAAGGAGTCTTAGTTACCGACCCCTGCGGGCGATTGCAAATTCGTAAGCTTTTGATTTAATTAAGTTTTGTGGCGTAGCTCCGGTCCGTGGGGTTGCGCGCCGGCCCAAGCGTTCGCACTCAGGGTACCGAAAGGGACGTTGAACCCGCCATGGCGAAGACTCTCGTAATCGTCGAATCCCCAGCCAAAGCCAAGACCATCAAGAAGTACTTGGGCGCCGGCTACGAGGTCGTTGCCAGCAAAGGCCACGTCAAAGACCTGCCCAAGAAGATGGGCATCGACGTGAAGAACGGCTTCGAAGAGACGTACGAGGTCATCGAGACCAAGGCCAAGGTCCTTGCCGAGCTCAAGGCCGAGTCCAAGAAGGCCGATGTCCTCTTACTCGCAACCGACCCTGATCGCGAAGGCGAGGCGATCGCGTTCCACATTGCCGAGGAGCTGGCGCGGCCGAAGCTCGAGGTGCGGCGCGTCGAGTTCGAGGAGATCACGAAGAAGGGCGTCCAGCGCGGCATCGATTCGCCGCGTGACTTGGACGTCAACTTGTACGACGCCCAGCGCTGCCGGCGCGTGCTCGACCGTATCGTCGGTTACGACGTGTCGGCGTTGGTTTGGTCGAAGCTCGCCTTCGGGCTGAGCGCGGGCCGCGTGCAGTCCGTTGCGCTGCGCTTGATCGTCGAGAAAGAGCGCGAGATCGAAGCCTTCGTCCCGGAAGAATATTGGAACGTCGGCGCGCTGCTGCGCGGCAAAGCGAAGCAGAACTTCCACTCGCGCTTGGTGAAGGCCGACGGCGATAAGATCGAAGTCGTCAACGGCGAGCAAGCCGCGGCCGTGAAGGCTGATCTGGATAGCGCCAAATTCAAGGTCAAAGGCGTGACCAAGCGCGAGCAGAAGCGCAATGCGCCCGCGCCCTACACCACCAGCAAGCTGCAGCAGGACGCCACGAGCCACCTGCGCTTTCCGACCAAGCGCACGATGAACATCGCCCAGCGCCTGTACGAAGGCATCGATCTGAAGAAGGACGGCGGTCTCGTCGGCCTCATCACCTACATGCGTACTGACTCCGTGCGTATCAGCCCGGACGCCATCCTCGAGCTGCGGGAGTACATCAAGACCACCTTCGGAGAGCGCCACCTGCCCGAGAAGGAGAACGTCTTCAAGTCTCGCAAGGACGCGCAAGAGGCGCACGAGGCGATCCGCCCGACGTCGCTCGAGTACACCCCCGAGTCAGTGCACAAGCATCTCACCGACGAGCAGTTCAAACTGTACAAGCTGATCTGGGATCGCTTCGTCGCCTCTCAGATGTCGCAAGCGGTTTACGATCAAACCGGCGTCGACATCGAGGCCGTCCCGGCTCGCAAGGGTGCCGCCCACAAGTCGCTGATGCTGCGTTCCAGCGGCAAGGTGCTCAAGTTTTCGGGTTGGCTTCTGCAATACGAGGCTGCCAAGGGCGAAGAAGCACCGAAAGAATTCGCCGGCGAAGACGACGCTCGCGCCGAGGCCGCGCAAAACGCGGCGGCCGATCGTGCCGCCGCAGCAGACGACGAAGAGGGACTCTTGCCCGAGCTCAGCGAGGGCGAAGCGCTCGAGCTGGTCCTGCCGCCCGGTGTGCTGGCCGAGCAGAAGTTCACTCAGCCGCCAGCGCGTTTCAATGAAGGCTCGCTGGTGCGCGAGCTGGAGAAGCGCGGCATCGGTCGCCCCAGCACGTACGCCGAGATCATCAGCAAGGTGCAGGCCCGCGACTACGTAGAGAAGCTGCCCGGCGGCCAGATGAAGGCGTCGGACTTGGGCAAGCGCGTCACGGACGGCTTGGTCTCCACGCATCTCGACTTCATGGAGCCGAGCTTCACCGCCAAGATGGAAGAGGACTTGGACGAGGTGCAAGCCGGCCGCCTCGACCGCGTGAAGCTGCTCGGTAAGTTCTACGAGAGCTTTCGCGAGGTTCTAGACGTCGCCAAGAAGAACAAGCGCTGGGCGCCCGAGCCGGAGCCGACCGAGTACAAGTGCGACGACTGCGGCGCACCGCTCTTGAAGCGCTGGGGCAAGAACGGCTTCTTCTTGAGCTGTGAGACGTACCCGAAGTGCAAATTCACTCGGGATTTGTCCAAGGAAAACGGCGAGCCCGCCGTGGACCGCCTGACCGATTACATCTGCGACAAGTGCGAGAAGCCGATGGTGATCAAGACCGGTCGCTACGGCGAGTTCCTGTCTTGCAGCGGCTACCCCGAGTGCAAGAACGCCAAGCCCGTACCGCTCGGCATGCCGTGCCCCAAGTGCGCCGGCGACATCATCGAGATCCGCTCCAAGAAGAAGGGCTCGCGCCCGTTCTACGGCTGCGCCAATTACCCGAAGTGCGACTTCAAGGTCTGGCAGAAGCCGGTCAACGAGCCGTGCCCGACCTGCAATCACCCTTTCTTGGTCATCGGCGGCGGCGCCAAGAACCCGAAGCTGATGTGCGGCAAGGGTCCCAAAGAGTGCGACTACTCGCGGCCGATCGACGAGCCGGGTCCGGCTGAGCTGGAGGCGGCCGAAGCCGCAGCGGCCGCGCCTCCTCCCGACGAACCGGCGAAGTCCGGTAGCAAGCGGCGCGGCGGTCCGGCTTCGGTTTCGCCGTCGTGACGGACAGCGCGACCGTCACCATCGTTGGCGCCGGGCTCGCGGGATCGGAAGCCGCGCTCAGCTTGGCGGGGCGCGGTGTTCGCGTGCGGCTGCTCGAACAGAAGCCGAACGCGAAGACTCCCGCACAAGTCAGCGAGAACTTTTGCGAGCTCGTGTGCTCGAACTCGTTCCGTGGTGCCTCGCTCGCGAACGCGGTCGGCCTGCTGAAGGAGGAGATGCGCCGAGTCGGCTCGCACGTGATGCGCGCGGCCGACGCCAACACGGTGCCCGCGGGCGGCGCGCTGGCCGTAGATCGCGAGCGCTTTTCGGCCGATGTCACGGCGCGCCTACGCAGTAACCCGCTGATCAAAATAGAGGCCGGCACCGTGGAGCGCTTGCCGGAAGCGAGGCCGTTGATCGTTGCCACGGGACCGCTCACCGGCGACGCGCTAGCCTCGGACATTGCGCGACACGTCGGCAGCAATGCTTTGGCGTACTACGACGCGATCAGCCCCATTGTCAGTGCCGAGTCGATTGACTGGGACCAGGTATTTCAGGCATCGCGCTGGGACAAGGGCGAGACTGACGAAGACCGCACCGCGTACGTGAATTGCCCGCTCACCGAAGAGCAGTACAAGAATTTCGTCACTGAGGTGCGTGCAGCGCGCAAAGTCCTACCGCAGTCCTTCGAGGACGTGCGCTATTTCGAGGGCTGCCTACCGATCGAAGTCATGGCCGAGCGCGGCGAGCGCACCTTGGCTTTCGGCCCGATGAAGCCAGTTGGGCTCACCGATCCCAAGACGGGTCGCTGGCCACACGCCGTCGTGCAGCTGCGCAAAGAGGACGAAGCGGGCACCGCCTACAACTTGGTCGGCTTTCAAACCAAGATGGCTTGGGGCGAACAGGACCGCGTGTTCCGGATGATTCCAGGCCTCGCGCAGGCCGAGTTCTATCGCTACGGCGCGGTGCATCGAAACACCTTCCTCAACGCGCCCAAGCTGCTCGACGGCACCATGCAGCTCGCCAGCGACCCGGGCTTGTACTTCGCTGGCCAGATCGCCGGCACCGAGGGCTACGTCGAGGGCGCCGCAGGCGGCCTGCTATGTGCGCTCTTCGTCGCCGACCGCCTGCAAGGACGCGAGCCCGTGCCGCCGCCGCTGACCACCGCGCTCGGCGGCTTGCTCACGCACCTGAAGCGCAACGAGAAGGACTACCAGCCCTCCAATATTACATTTTCCCACATCGCGCCCTGGGAGGGGACGCGGCTCAAGAAGCGTGAGAAGTACGAGGCGATGGCCCAGCGCGCGCTGGGCGATCTGGCGGCCTGGCTCTCGGCTCGCACGGCGCAGGTCGCCTGAAGCAAGCGCCCGCCGACCGCCGTGGTTAGGTTGGGGGGGAACCGTCCACTCACTCTGCGGAGTTGTTTGGCCGACGCATAACCCTCGGCTAAGCACGGAATATCGTAAGAGTTCCGACAAGTTTTGCGAGCCTGCGTGGGCGGTGTTACGTTGCTATTCGGCATTACTGCCACGTCACCCCTAGGATTTCGCCGTGTTGGCACTCGAATCCCTCGTTGCGCGGGTACAGAGCTACCATCCGTCAGCTGATTTGGAGCTGATACGGCGGGCGTACCACTTTTCGGAGTGGGCCCACCGTGAGCAGACACGGAAGAGCGGCGAGCCCTACTTCGTGCACCCGGCCAGCGTCGCCGGCATCGCTGCCGAGCTAAAGCTCGACACCGCCAGCGTCTGTGCCGGCCTCCTGCACGACGTGGTCGAAGACACGCACTCCTCCATGAAGGAGATCGAGGCAGACTTCGGCAAAGAGATCGCGAACATCGTCGATGGTGTCACGAAGCTCGGCAAGATTAACTTCATCTCGCGCGAAGACCGCCAAGCGGAGAGCTTCCGCAAGATGGTCGTGGCCATGGCGCAGGACATCCGTGTCCTGCTGATCAAGCTGTGTGATCGGCTAGACAACATGCGCACGCTCGATCACATGAAGCCGGAGGCGCAAGAGCGCATCTCCCGGGAGACCATGGATATCTACGCGCCCTTGGCCGGGCGCTTGGGCATGCAGCAGATCAAAAGCGAGCTCGAGGATCTCTCCTTCCGCTACCTGGATCCCGAGAACTTCAAGGTTCTGTCTGGCAAGCTGCACAAGACTCAGAAAGAGCGCGACCACTACATCGAAACGGTGTGCCGCACGATCACCGCGCGCCTGGCGGAGCAGGGCTTTGCCTGCGAGACATCCGGGCGCGCCAAGCACGTGCTGTCGATTCATCGCAAGATGAAGGAGCAGCAGTGCGAGTTCGAGCAAGTGTTCGACACGGTGGCGTTCCGTATCTGCGTGGAATCGGTTGCGGACTGCTACGCGGCGCTGGGCGTGATGCACTCTAAGTGGACGCCGATCCCCGGGCGTTTCAAGGATTACATCGCGCTGCCCAAGCCGAATATGTACCAGTCTCTGCATACGACGGTGATCGGCCCGGGCCGGCAGCGAATCGAGATTCAGATCCGCACGCACGAGATGCACCGCGTCGCCGAGCACGGCATCGCGGCGCATTGGAAGTACAAGGAGCGCGTCTCGGGCGGCGTCGACCCGAAGGACGCAGAACGCTTTGGCTGGCTGCGCGAGCTGGCGGACTTTCAGCGCAATCTCAAGGACCCGATCGAGTTCTTGGAGAGCGTGAAGATCGATCTGTTCCCGGACGAGGTCTACATCTTCACTCCCAAGGGTGATTTGAGGGTCTTGCCGCGCGGCTCGACGCCGGTCGATTTTGCGTACGCGATTCACTCCGAGGTCGGTGAGCACTGTTCCGGTGCGCGCGCCAACGGGCAGATCGTGCCGCTGCGTTACAAGCTGAAGAGCGGCGACGTGATCGAGATCATGACGTCGCAGAACCAGCAGCCGAGCAAGGACTGGCTGGATTTCGCGGTCACCACCCGCGCGCGCGCGCGTATCCGCGGCCACATGCGCGCCGACCAGCGCCAAAAGAGCATCAATCTGGGGAAAGAGCTGCTCGACAACGAGATGCGCGGCGCTGGTATGAGCTTCTCCAAGTTCGTCAAGAACGAGGCTGAAGTGCGGCGCGTTTACGAAGCGCACTCGGTACAGAGCCTGGACGAGCTTTTGCTCACCATTGGCTACGGCAAGCTGCAAACCGAGGACGTCGTCGACGGCCTACGCGGCGTCAAACCCGAAACGGGTGGGGACGGGGAAGCCCCGGCATCGCTTCGCTCCAGCCGCATCGAGACCTTCGTACGCAAGGTGACTGGGCGCGACCAGGCCGGCATCAAGGTCAGCGGTATCGACGACGTCTTGGTACGCTACGCCAAGTGCTGTAACCCCCTGCCCGGCGACGCGATCATTGGCTTCATCACGCGCGGTCGTGGTGTCACCATTCACCGGCGAGAGTGCACGAAGGCCTTCGATACCGACCCGGAGCGCCGCGTCGACGTCACGTGGGACTCGAAGGCCAAGATCAACCGCCCGGTGCAGCTGTCGGTCACTACCACGAACAAGCCAGGCATCTTGGCGACGGTCAGCCAGACCTTCAGCAAAGAAGAAATCAACATCACCGAAGCCAACTGCCGCTCCGGGGACGACGGGCGCGCCCACAACGTGTTCACCTTCAACTGCTCCGATCTGAGCCAGCTGAAGAACGTGATGAAGGCGTTGCAGAAGGTCAGCGGCGTGGTCGAGGTGTCGCGCCTTTAGGCCCGGGCTGCTTCGAGGCCATGGCCGCCGTGCGCTCGCCTACGACTCGTCCGTGAGGCGAGCGATGTCAGCGAGGTCCTCTGGGCGTCCGACGGCGCGCTTGTTGGCGATCAGATGCGCCTTCGAAATGATGAACACGTCCGCTCCGTCGAGAAGCCCGTGGACCCGTTGCTGCCAGGCTTCAGTCAGGTCCACCCCCTTGATGTAAGTCATGATGTCGATTTGGTGTGGAGCTCGTCCCAAGGCCACGGTGACGGGACGTGTGAAGTCCTCAGCCGTGAGGTTCACTTCCCCGAAGCCAAAATCTCGCAAGGCACCGAGCAGAGCGTGGGCGTTCGCGAGCTCGGGTATCACGACGACGTCGACGTCATGAGTAAACCGAGGGTAGCCGTGGAAGCTGACCGCGTGCCCGCCCACGATTAGATAGCGGACGTTACGAGCGTTCAAGCACTGTAAGAACTCGCGAAAGTCGTCGGGGAGCGTCACTTTGCTCATAGTACCGCCGTTGCAAGTCGACAGTCAGCGCAAGGCGCTGATTGGGCGTCAAAAGTTGGTATTGACGCCGCGTCTCGCGTTC
>DATCFJ010000120.1:0-2812 GCA_036509605.1 Polyangiaceae bacterium
TGCTCGAGCGCGCTATTTCGCAGCCGAACGGCGCGCTCGGCGGCGTTCTTCGGCGTAGGGCTGCTTTCCGGGCTGTGCTACTTGACGCGCTTCCAGCTGCTGGTCGTGAGCGTATCGCTCGTGCTGGCGCGCGTCGTGGCTCGCGATCGCCGCGCCTTGCGCGACACCTTGTGGCTCGCGCTCGGCGCGCTGCCTTGTCTGGCCTGGCAGGCCTGGCGTCAGTTTTCAGTGCCGCACGGCGAGCTCGTCGCGCTCTTCGACTTCGCCGCGTACCGCCAGCTGCCAGATTTGCCGCGCTTCAGCTACGCCATGCAGTTCGACAATCGCTGGTCGTGGTTCGTGGACAAGCTGGGCGGCGTCCTCGTGAGCTTGGACCCGCGCAGCGACGACTCATACCTGGTCCAACACGGTTTTTTGGTTTGGCTCGTGCCACTCGGTCTGGCCCTGCTCGTCGGGCGGCAAGCTTTGCACCTGCGCAAGCAGGGCGGCCGCGCGTTCACGCACAGCGGTCTCCGGCGTCCGCGTCACGCCGCGTTGCTGGCTTGTGCATGGCTCGGGTTGTTGGCGGTGCTGCCTATTCACACCGTGCACTCGCTGCGCTGGCGCTCTTGGGCGTTCCCGTGGCGCCAAGGGCTGCCGATCACATTCTTGATCATTCCCGCGCTCTTCTGGCTTTGGTCGCTCGAAAGCAAGCTAGTGCGCGGAATCGTCGCGCTCGCGCTCGCCGCGAGCCTCGTGGTCGGCACACGAAAAACGCTCGAGCTCGTCAAGCACGAGACCTCGCCGCGTATGACCGAGGGCTACGCGGACGTCGGCGCGTACCTCGAGCAGCTAGCGCCACGCACCGGCACTATGGGCATCGAGCACCAGGGGTTGGGCGTGTTCACCGATGCGCCTCTATATTGGCTGGCCTGTTGGTCGCCACAGGCGCTCGCCTCCACGCTGGTTCGCGAGCTACCGATCGAGCGCATCGTGCTGCGCCCGGGAGAGCTCGGCTGCTCGTCGCTGGACGGAATTCGGGCTCGGCTACAGCGTGAGCGCTCGTTCGTGGCTCACTACCCGATGACCGTGTATCGCATCGCCCGCGCTCACTCGACCTCGCGGTAAATCTCCATGGGCAGCAGCTTCGGCTCCGCGCCGCGATCGACTGAGCCCGAGATCGAGAAGCTGCTCGTCACGCCGTCGCCATCCAGATCCCCGCGGGCGCGCGCCGTGAACGTCGAGTGCCCCTCGGTGTTGCTGCTCTCGAAGGCGAACGAATAGGCGTGTGGCGCGTCGAACGAGAAGTCGAGCGCGCGCCAGGTTGGGGCGTCCCACGTGCCCGGTGGGTCCAGCACGAGCTCCGCGCGCGGCGTCGTCGCAGGCGTAAAGGGCGCGCTCTCGGGGTAGGCGCTCTCTGTAGGCAAGCCGGAGGCGCGCAGCGTGGCGTGGGCGGCAATGCGTTTCAGGCCGTCCACCGGCTCCGACAGCCGCGAGGCGTGCACGTTGCGCAGGAAGGTGGGGATCATCGTCGCCGCTACGGTGCCTCCGAGAGACAACGCAACGGCGAGCTCTAGCGGCGTGAGCGCCCGCATCTAGCTAGAATCGAACGACGACCGTCGACGTTTTGCCCGAGACAACCGTCACGCTCTGAGATTTCCGACCCTTTTCGGCGTTCACGAACATAACAGTGTGCGGACCAGGTGCCACGCTGACGCCCATCTTTGGGGTTAGCCCCATGGGACGGCCGTCGAGCAGCACGTTGGAGGCTGGAATCGCGTTCATGTTGAGCGTGCCGTTGCCCGTCGCGGCGGCGGCGGGTGCGGGCCTCGGCGTTGCGACGGCTGGTGTCGGCGACGGGCTGGTCGAGTGCACGGGCGTCACGGGCGTGGGTGCCGGCGTCGCAGTGTCCGGCGTGCTGGTGCTCGAAGAGCCCGAGCCCGAAGCGGACAGATTCACGACGAACGTGCGCTCCGCTTGACCGTCCTCGAAGGCGACCTTCTCTTCGAAGTCCCCGTAGCCCTTCTTGATGGCCACGACGCTGTACGGCTTGTCCACCGAGATGTCGACCGTGATGGGTAGCGTGGGCAACGGCCTGCGCTCGGAACCGCTGACGAGCAGCACCTTGGCGCCGTCCGCGTTGTCACCCAGCTTGATCGTCGCCAAGCCCTTCTTGACGCGCAGCTTGGGCTCGATGGTCTGCATCTGGTCGGTTTCGACCGTGACGTGCTTCTCGAAGGATTCGTAGCGATCCCCGCCGTCGAGGTGCACGAGGTGATCCCCCGGCGACAGATCCTTCAGTTCCTGCGGCAGCGGACCCACTTCTTTGCCGTCGACCGAGAGTTTGATGCCGCGGCCTTCTGCGGTGACGCGGATTCCGGTGCCGTCACTGGCGCGAGTCAGCGAGATGTTCTGGACGGCTTCGTCACCGCTCGAGATCTTCACGGCTTGATCTGCCGTTGGTTGGTAACCAGCTGCGGTGACCTTCACGAGGTGCGTGCCGGCTGCGAGGTCTACGACGCGGCAAGGCGACGCTTCGCACTTTTTCGCGCCGTCCACGTACACTTCCACGGTGTCGATGGGCTTGTTGCCCGGGCCCGCGACGGTGAGCACCATCGAGCCCTTTTTGGGCATCAGGAACATGACACCGGCACCAGCGCCGACGAGCAGCAGCGCGACGAGGCCGATCATCAAACCGCGACCACCGCTCTGCTGCGGCGCCGGAGTTTCGAACAGCGCTTGTTGCGGCGGAATGGGCGGAGTGAAAGTAGCCGGCGCTGTCTTCGGCGGGGGCGGTAGCGGCGCGCGCGGCAGAGTTGGCGGCGGCACGCTG
>DATCFJ010000121.1:0-4987 GCA_036509605.1 Polyangiaceae bacterium
TGGCCAGGATCTGACGCTGGATCTGGGCCAAAGCGTGCGGCGAGTGCTCGAGCAGGCCCTGCCGAATCAAGGCCGCGCCTTTGGGGTCGAAGCGCGAGCGCTCTCCCCACACGAACTCCGCTCCGGCTTCGTCCAAACCGCGTGCATCAATCGCGTCGGCGAAACCGAGCGCCCAGGCGTGCCGCTTTGGGTCTTCGCCTGGGCTCGGGTACGAAGAAAGAACGAGCGCCCGCACTCGAGCCGGGTTCAGCACAGCGTAGTCCAGCATGAGCTTCGCGCCCAAGCTGAGCCCGCCGAGGATCACGGGAGCGTCCTCCACCCGCACCAGCTCGTCGAGGTCGGTGAGGAGCGCCTGCAAGCTGTACTCGTCGCTACCTTCCGGCGCTGGGCTGCGCGCATGCCCCGGCAGGTCGAACAACGTCACGCGAAAATCCCCGCGCAAGAAGCGCGCCTGCATTCGGAAATTACGCGCGCTGCCACCAAAGCCGTGGCAAAGCAAGATCCGCGGGCCCGCGCCCGAGGTTTCGGTATGAAGCTGCACGCTCTTTCCAAGCACGGATTTTTCGGCGTCGTCAAGCTTGATCCGGCGCCGAAAGCGCTCCTATGGATCTAGTGTGAGTCGCCCTGATCTGAACCCCGCGCAGCACAGCGCGGTGATGACGCTGCAGGGACCGCTCTTGGTTCTCGCCGGCGCTGGCACGGGCAAAACGCGCGTGATCACCTACCGCATCGCGGAGCTAATCCGGCGCGGCATCGTCCAAGAGCGGATCTTGGCCGTCACCTTCACGAACAAAGCCGCTCGGGAGATGCGTGAGCGTGCCCTGCACCTGCTCGGCAAGCGCCCCAAGGGCGTGAAGCCCCCGGAAATCTCCACATTCCACGCTCTGTGCGTGCGCGTGTTGCGTCGTCACGCGGACCGCTTGGGTTACCCAAAAGAATTTGCGATCTACGACCGCAGCGATCAAGAAACGCTCGCCCGCGGCGCCCTGCGTGATATCCGCGTCAGCGCCGACAAGCTACGCCCCGGCGATCTGCTGCACCTGATCAGCGGCTGGAAGAGCCAAGGCATCCGGCCTGCTCAAGCGGAAACGCTTGCCAATGGCGACCGAGAACAGCTCGCGGCATCCGCCTACGCTCGTTATCAAACTCAACTGCGCGCCTGCGGTTCGATGGACTTCGACGATCTCTTGCTGTCGACCGAAGAGCTCTTCGACAAGCACCCCGAGGCGCGCTTCGCCGAAGCCACGCGTTTCGATCACCTGTTGATCGACGAATACCAGGACACGAACGGGCCTCAGTACCGCATCGTCAAAGCGCTCGCCGACCGCCACCGGAACTTGTGCGTCGTCGGTGACGACGATCAGTCCATCTACGGCTGGCGCGGCGCAGACGTGACGCACATTCTGAATTTCCAGAAGGATTGGCCGGACGCCAAAGTAGTGCGCCTCGAGGACAACTACCGCTCGAAGTCGCCGATCCTGGAAGCCGCCAACACGCTCATCGCGCACAACAGCTCACGCCACAAAAAGATTCTGCGCCCGTTCCGCGAAGGTGGCTTGCCACCGCGCGTGCTGCGCATGGAAAACGAAACCCTCGAGGCCGAATCGGTGATCGCCGAGATCCGGCAGCGCATGGAGGGCGTCGACGAATCACTCAAGTGGAAACCGAGCGACGTGGCGATCCTGTTTCGAACCAACGAACAGCCGCGTGCGTTCGAGCTCGAGCTTCGTCGCGCCCGCATCCCATATGTGTTGGTCGGCGGGATGTCGTTTTACGATCGCAAGGAGGTACGCGATGTCCTGGCGTACCTGCGCGTGATCGCAAACCCTGCCGACGAAGTGTCGCTCTTGCGCATCATCAACACGCCCGCTCGCGGTATCGGCGCCGGGACGATCGAAGTATTGATGCAAATCGCCGTGCAACGCGGTTTGCCGCTATGGCAGATCTTGCCTGAAGCCTCTGCCAGCGGTGACATCCCGCACATCGCCAGCGACCGCGTGGACGGCTTTCGCACCCTGATCGAGAAATTCCGCGCCGAGCTCGGTAAGGGTCCGCTGTTCGAGTACGCCCAGCAAATGCTGAGCACGGTCAATTATCGCGCAGAGCTGGACCGCGTATACAAGACCCCCGGCGACATCGAGGCGCGTCTGGCCTCGATTCAAGAATTCTTGAACTCGATCGCGCTGTACGAGCAGCGCACCGAAGGCGCGACGCTGCAGGGCTTCCTGGAAGAAGCCGCTCTCGCCGGCCGAGAAGATCAGAAAGACGACGACAAACGCGAGCGGCACGCGGTGACCCTGATGACGCTACACAGCGCAAAGGGCCTAGAATTCCCGCATGTTTACATGGTCGGCATGGAGGAAGGCTTGATGCCTCATCAGCGCTCGATCGTCGACGGCAAGAGCATCGACGAGGAGCGCCGGCTTTGTTACGTCGGCGTCACACGCGCGCAGGATTCGCTCACCATGACCTTCTGCAAGGAGCGCATGAAGTGGGGCAAGCCTCGGGCGCAGATCCCCAGTCGCTTCTTGATGGAGATGCGAGGCGAGACCGAACGCGCGCGCAAAGCCGCAGAAGCCGCCGTACTGATGTTCCGCACGATTGCGGACAAGCCGGTCGAAACCAAGCCGGGCAAGAAGCCCGCGCCCACTACTGGGCGCCCCACACGAAAACCCGCGCGGCGACCCTGAGCTAGCTCAGCCCCTATCCAGATCTGCGAGCTCTTTGTCGAGCTCGTCGTCCCACTTGTCGCGGACTTCAGAGCGCTGTGTGTCGGGTGCCTGGGCGTTCTTGGACTGCTTTCGCCAGCGACCGAGCATCATCGCGGCGGCGATGCCCGCTCCGCCCATCACGACCGACAAACCGATGAACACGTTCTTGAGCTGGCTGTTCGGCTGCACAGCCATGATCTTCGGACCGTAGCGCTCCACGAAGGAGGCTTGAATCGCATCCGCGGACTCGCCGTTGCGCAAGCGGCGACGGATCTCGTGACGCATGCTGAGCGCGATCTCGGAATCATGAATGTCGATCGTTTGCGTCCAGCAGCAAGGTGCCATCAGACGTCCTTCGATCGCGCTGGCCCCCGGCACGTTGCCTTGAATGTCCGCGGCATAGTCATCCTGCGGAGCAACCTGCTTCGGGTCGTCGTCCGCTCGGGCGATCCCAGAGAGAGACAGCCCGAGGCCGAGCGCGACAAGCAGCGTCGGAACGTGGCGAGACGTCGGTGACGGAGTCATGAATGCGTTCTAGCGCGGAGCGGGTCGCCCCGCCGCGCTTTGCGGCGTTCCTGGGCGCGCCGAGCGCGCAGGCCGCGGCTTTTGTGCCGGACCCAGAGGCGCGGAAACACAGGAAATGATTTCGAAATATCGATGACGCTGGAAGCCCGAAACCGACCTGTAGAGCGGTACGCACACTCGAAAAGAGTCCTTGCGGCCGGACTGACATTGGCCGACAAGCACCCACAATGGCTCTGGAAAACCTAGAATCGGTTTCTGACCCGTTCGCACAGAGCGACAACCTGGAGCGAGCGCCGGACTCGAGCCCGCTGCGCGTCAGCCTGAACACGCAATTCGAAAGCGGCATTCCGCCTGCTCGCTTGCGTGAGGCCGGGTCACTCGAGGGCGGCGTCGAACGCTTGGAGCTAGCACTCGCCGGGGCGACGCGGAGCGATGCCAACCTGGGACTGTTGATCCGTAGCCTCAAGCATCTTGCCGCGGGTGCAATTGCGGCACGCGAAGCGAACACCGAGCTGACCCACGAGCTCGACGCCCTGCGCACGCATCTGGCCCACAGCAACGCAGAAGAGCATGCCCTCCGCTTCCGCATGGGCCAACTCGAACGGTTGCTCGACGTGATCCGCCACGAGACCACGCGTGAGCGCGCGTTCTTGATCGAACAACAAGACGCTTTCTTGGTCGAGATCATGACCGATCACGAGCGTCAGATCTCAGACTTGCGGCAGTCGCTCAAAGAAGGAATCGCGCATAGCTTCGACGCACGCCAGCGTGAGCTCGACGAGCTGACGGCACAACGCGACCAAGCACGCGAATACGCGACGCGCTGCGAGCGTGAACGCGACGCGGCCTGGCAAGAGCTAGCAGCAAGCGAACCGACGCCCGTCCCCGTCACTAAGCAACGCCACCCCACGCCAGCCGCGGTCACCACGCCGCACCAAACGCCGCCGCCGGAGCGCGCACCCCCGGCGAAAGCGATCGGCTCGATCAGCCTGCGCCCCGTGCAAGTGCCTGCGACGGAGCCTGCGTCTCCTACCCCCGAGCGCACGATCAGCGACACGAGCTACTCGATCTCGCGCAAAGACAACGCGGACTGAAGGCCGCGCGTGCCAAGCGCGAAACACGGGGCGATCTGCGGCGTGTGCGGGAACAGCGCCGCGGCGCGAGGTGCGTGGCTGGATTGCGAGCGCCCACTCTCAAGATCGCTCGAGTGCCTGCAACATCGCGGCGATATCGACCAGCTTCTCCCTGACTTTCCCGACGGCTTGGCCCGCCTCTAGCTCGAAGGCGTCGAGCCGTCGCCAATCCGCGAAGTCGAGTGTCCGCACGCCCAGCTGGCGCAGCCGGTGCACGATGCGTTCGCCGTCGCACGGGGCATGCGTCACTTGAAGCAGCCGTGCATCAGCGAGTAGCGCGGCGACCGTCTCCTTGGCATCGGCCTTGTTGGTGCCAACGAGTCCAGTTGGCCCGCGCTTGATCCAACCTGCGGCGTACAAGCCGGGCACAACGTGGCCGCCTTCGTCGAGCACGCGCCCGAGCTCATTCGGGATGACACCGCGCCGCTCGTCGAAGGGCACTCCGGCGATCGAGGTGCCGCGATAGCCAATCGAACGCAGCAGCAAGCCGCATGGGATCTCATCGAGCTGGCCGCTGCCGCGCGCCAAAACGCTGCCATCGCTCGCGCGCGAGAGCACATTTCGCTCGACGCGTACCGCGCGCACGCATGCGTCGCCCAGAATTTCGACGGGTGAGGT
>DATCFJ010000122.1:0-3732 GCA_036509605.1 Polyangiaceae bacterium
GCAGTCGTCGTCGGAGGCGGCAGGCGCGGCCTGCAAGCTGCAGGGCTGCTGCGGAAGCTCGGCTTGCAGACGCATATCGTCGAGCAAGCCGCTCGCCTCTTGCCTGCCTGGTTAGATGACACGGGCGGGCCTGCGCTGCAGTCGCGTATCGCCAAGCGCGGCATCGAAGCGCAGCTCGGCGTGGCGGTAACCGACCTGCTCTCGGTCAGGGGCAGGCTCGCGTCGGTGCGGCTCTCCAACGGCAGCGAGATCGCCGCCGATTTGCTGGTGTTTTGCCCGAAAATTCGCGCGCGAGACGAGCTGGGGCGAGCGTCCGGTCTCAAGCTCGGAGATCGCGACGGAATTGCGATCGATGAGCATTGCCAAAGCAACGACCCCGACGTCTTCGTTGTGGGGAGCGTCGCGTCCTTCAACGGCCATTGTCTGAATTGGCCGGCCGCCGAAGACATGACCGCTGAAACTGCGGCACGCGCGCTCGCCGGCGAGTCGAGCGCGCTCGGGCCGCTCGACTCGCACGCCAAGTTTCGGGCGCTGGGCGTCGACATTGCCACGTTCGGGGACTCCTTCGGCAGGGCACCGGACAGCGTCGAGGTCAGCGTCTTCGACTCGGTCGCCAACAGTTACGCGCGTCTGGCCGTCGCTCAGGATGGGCGGTTGCTCACGGGTGGCATGTTGGTGGGCCGGGTTGGGGCATATCGGCAGCTCCTCGACTGCTATCAGCGCCGCCTCATGCTGCCGACGCGGCCCGGGGCCCTCGTTCGGATGCTCGCAGAGAACACCTGAGGTCTTCTCCCAGCCCGCCGTCGTCATCGCGGCGAGCAAGGCGGCGAGCACGCGCAGCAACATATCCGCGCGCTCCAGCTCGACGCCGATGGTCAAGAAGGAGTACGCCGCGTCACGCGCCATGCTGCTTTCCAGCACCCCATGGATACGACTCCCCGCCTCCAGCACGGTGCCGAACGCGTCGAGCGCTCGCGACATTTTCTCGCCAGCTGCCTCTCTCAGCGACATGTATTGATTGTTCAGCCCCACCCACAGCTCCGGCGGCGCGACGACCCTCGCTTGTCGCGGCCACGCGGGGGGGCGAAACGTTCGCGCAGCGTGCAAATCTCGCGTGTGCACGCAGCGTGGTGTCACGGCCCAATCCCCGTGCTCCCGCGAATCGTTTGCGCCATTTGCCCCGCGCGCCGCGCATTCTGCGCGTAGCGGCGACATGTCGGGCCGATCTTGCGCCGATTTCTGCGAATTGGCCGACCGCGCGGGCAACGGATCGCATCTTGCTGAGCACCTCTGGAGGAGCACCACGATGAAAGCCAAGCAGGAACTCGTCTCGCGACTGATGAGCACGCCGGTCGTCTCGATCGAACCGTGGATGCCCGTCGGTGAGGCACTGAAGCTCGCCGAACAACTTCAGATCCACCACTTCCCGATCGTCGAAGAGGACCGCCTTTTCGGCGTCGTCTGTACGTGCGATCTGGCAGACGCAGCGCCGGAACAAGCGGTGTCCCAGTTCGCGCACCGCGATGCCGTGACCGTCACGCCGCACAGCAGCCTCGGCGATGCCGCCGCGAAAATGATAGCGCATGGCGTGGGCTCGGTGGTCGTCGCCGACGCCGAAGGCGTGTGGGGCATCCTCACGCGTGATGATCTCGCTGCGACCGCGCCTGGGCTCCTGCCGAAGATTCTCTGCACGGTGTGCGGAAGCCGACAGCACCTGCATCGAAGGCAGAGCGGGTCGTATCTATGCAGGGCATGCGAGAGCCGAGCAAACGCCGACGCGGTGCGGCTCGCCACGGAATGAAAGGACGCCGTTTGCGCGCAAGGCAGCCAAGGACAGCCGAATATCGAGGCTGGCGCAAGATTGCCACACTCGGATGAAGAGCCGCTGAAACCTCGGAGCGGTACTGGCGGAACGACTTCGAGGCGCAGATTTTGCGTCGACGCGGCGCAAGCGACAAGCATTCGTTGGTCGACCGGCCGTGAAGAGATTACAACGGCGGAGTCATTAAAGACGAACTTAGCCGAGCCGGAGTAGTGATACCGTGTTTGGCGTTATGCGTGTTTTCGGCCCGGGGCTGCTCGCCATGTTGCTGCTCGCAACCCATGCGGCACCCGCGCGCGCCGAGGCCAACTCGGGCGCGTCCGACACGCGCGACCGTTACGAGCTTTCTGCGCGCAGTGACACTTACGCGGGGCTGTTTCGGCGCGCACTGCTGCCGGGCCCGAACGGGTCCCTCGTATCGACCGACACCGCGGCGCCGCTCTACGAGTATGCGTCGTTGCAGGCGCGAGATCTCGACACTCCGTGGCGCAAGGACAGCCTGGATCTCGAGCTCGCAATGTGGGGGCGAGCTTGGTTCGACGCGCGCAACGCCGAACAGTTGTTCGACGGCGACGTGCAAGTCGCCAACGCTCGGTATCGCCAAGGACCGTTCTCGCTACGCTTGGGGCGCCAGCAAATTGCCGGCGGGGCGGCGCGCTTTTCGCGCTTCGACGGGCTAGAGCTGGAGGCCGCGCTCGGATCGGGCATCGAAGCCAGCGTTTACGGCGGGTGGACGGTGCTCCCGCGTTGGAACGAGCAGCTCCGCTATCAGCACTTGGGCGCCGCGCCAGATTCCTTGCGCCATGAGTGGGCGGCGCTCCAGCCCGGGCAACGTAGCGACTATTGGCTCACGGGTGGGCGCTTCGGTTGGGGCTCGGCCGAGCGGCGCCTGGGCGTCTCGTTTCACGAGCAGCACGAGCGCGGTGGCCTTGGGCGGCGCAGCTTGGGCCTGGACGGCCGCACACCGCTCGCTTCGTTCGCCACCCTGGGCACGAACGCCGTGCTCGATCTGGATCGGGCTCGCTTTGCCGACGCGCGCCTTTGGCTCGACACCAGCCCCGCGAAAGCGGTCGATTGGTCGTTCGAATATTTGCACACTGAGCCCGCGCTGTTTCTCTCCAATCAATCAGTGTTGTCGGTGTTCGGCAGCGCCGGCTACGACGAAGCGGGCAGCTACGCGACTTATCGCCAGAGCGACGCGCTCAGCTTCGAAGGCTCGGGGTTCATCGAGGTGTACCAAGGTGAGCGACCGGGCGCCCGCGCCGAGCTCGCGAGTCGCTGGTTTGCGGACCCCGCGCGGCGCACCCTCTTGCGGCTCGCGTACGCGCGGCTGCTGGCGCCCGACAACGGCTACCACTCACTTCGTAGCTCGTTGGCGCAGCGCTTCAACGGGCACTTTCACGGCACTGTAGAGGCGTACGCCTACCTGTACGACAAAGCCGTTCGCAATTTTCGCGCTTCTACCGTGTACGCCGGGACGCTCTCCTACGACCCGACGCCGGAGCTCAGCTTGCTCTGGGGCGCATCGCTCGCGCACTCGCCATACGCGAGCCTCGACGCGCAGACCGAGCTGCGCGTGAGCTACGTTTTCGACCGTTCGGTCCCGAGGCGCTACCCGTGAAGCGCACGCCGCGGTCGGCGTCGGCGTCGGCGTCGCTCTCGCTCGCGCTTTTGTGCGCCGTGCTAGCCGCGGCCATTCTGGCGGCGTGTGCCGAGCACGGCCCAGCGACTTTCCCACATCTCGTCCACCTCACCGGTTTCGAGTGCGGCAAGCCCGGCAAGCCGGCCTGCCTCACCTGCAGCAGCTGCCACGCAGGCGCACAAAACGCTGCCGCGCTGCCCAAAGTGTCACTGTGCGCGTCCTGTCATCGCGCTGACCTTTCGCGCGTGGCGGAGGTGCTGGAGCAACC
>DATCFJ010000123.1:0-2160 GCA_036509605.1 Polyangiaceae bacterium
AAATCGGGGAACGGGGGCGCTCGAGGCTGCTTCGACTGAGCACTGTTGATACGGCCGACTCGTTGGTCGGTTTCAGCGAAACGCCGGTCACTCAATTTTTCTCCCGTAGAGTTCAACACTTACACGCGCGTCGCGCGCACGCCCGGCCGGCACTTTCGACGCCTTCTTGCCGATATTCTGGTCTTGCACGCGGATTTCGTGGGTTTCTAGCGAGATTACGAACGGCGCGCGGCTCCGGATCGAAATCGTCGCCGGCAGCGTGCGATCTGAAGCGAAGCCGAACTCCGCCTCCAAGGGTGCGCGGCGCACGACTCGAAAGCCGTGCAAGAGCAGGTCGCCCACGGCGGTCGCGCGGGCTTTGCGTGCGAACGGGGTACCAGCATCGCTGTCCGGCGCCGGCTCGAGCTGAGCGGGCGCGACGTCCTCCAAGGAGCTGAGCTCGAAGCTCGCGCTCGCCGGACTGCTTGCGCTCGTCGGACTGCTCGCGTCCGCTGCAGAGTCGGTCAGGCCGAGCGCCCTCCTAGCGCGCGTCAGGAGGGCGTTAGTATCTGCGTTGCCGTCTTCGCTCAGCGTGAGCGAGCTCAGATCGACTTGGACTTGGCCGTGACTGTGCTCCAGATCGCCGGGGGTCAGATTGAGCTCACCGCTGACGCGGGTCAGGGTGCCGTGCAGCGTGCCGTGCTTGCTGGGCAGCTCGAAGTGGATTTGGCTCTGCGCTGTGAGCGCGTAGCGCGCCGTGGGCAGGCCGGCCTCGCTGCCTGCCGCTGCGCTGGCGGGCGGATGGGCCAGCCAGGGCTCGGTGTGTAAGGGTTTCTGCTCTTTCTTCGCGCAAGCGGAGAGCAGGAGCAGTGCGCCGAAGGCGCTCGCGCAGAAATGGTTCAATGCCAGACTCCGATCGCGACGGACCAGCCGAAGTAGTTGCGCGCGGCGTCTAGCGAACCGCCGGCGCGCCACTGCGTGCCCTCGTGGAATAGGCCAAATACGTCAAAAGGGAACAGTTTCGCGTCGAAACCAAGCGTGCCGTGGACGCGCCCGCCCTCCTTGTTGCTCGGGAAGCGCGTGGGCTCATTGTACGAGCCGGCGCGCAGCCGAAGCCAGTTGGGCACGCTCTCCGTCTCCAAGCCGATGCGCGGCGAGTAACTCAAGGACGCCCCGGAACGCTGCACGGTGCGTTCCAAGAACGATTCCACGCCTACCGCCTCTTGGGCGGTGCCACTGATCACGAGCGAGCTCACGATCAACACGTGGAAGCGCTCCAGCGCAAGGTGTCTGCGGTGGAGCTCGCTGTCGACCTCTTCTTCGGTGCGATTCAAGGTGGCGTCGTCGAGCGCGGCTTCGAAGGCGAATTCGGCGTCGAGAGCTCGCGTGGCCGCTGCCACGTCTCCATGAAGCTCCGCGACGCGAGCCAGCTCGAAGCGTCGTCGACGTGCACGCTCCAGCTGTCGCCAGCGCAAGAAGCGCTTGCAGCGCTCGATCTCAATCGCGGGATCGATCCAGCGTGGGTTCAAGGGTCGTGGTCCGAGCTGGATCGCTAGCCCCACGTCTAGATCCCACGGTAGGGTCACGCGCTCCGGCAAAAAAAGCTCGTTTACTGGGTCATTGGCGTACAGGATGCGCTCGCTGCTGGTGGCAGAAGGGAGCGTCGTGACGCCCGAGCGAAACGCGGCGCCGATGCGGAAGTGCTTGCCGTTCGGGCGTAGCACGAAGCCCGCTTCGTAGCCGTTGCCGACCGTGCTGAACAAGTCTTGCTGCGTTGAATCGAGCGGACCCTGATTCTGGACGGCCAGAGTCGCCACGCGATCCCCGACGCCAATGACGAGCTGACCATCGGCAAAGCTCCGCGCCAACTGAAAGTGCGTGACCGAGATCTTGGCGACGAGCTGGTCGGCGCTCTTTTGTGCGCTGGCACCGGTGTCGCGGCGTAGTGCGTATTCCTGGAGATCGCTGGAGACGCCGAGCCCCCATTTGCCGAACTGAAGATTGGCCGCCAAGCTCAAAAACACGAAGCCGCCCGTGCTGCCTTTGGGCAGATCGGTGCGTTTGCCGGAGTTGAAGAAATCGGAGTTCTTGATGGTCGCTGGGAACGTCACGCCCGCGCCCAAATCGTAGTCGAAGTGGCCGTTCGACCAGGGTACACGCACCGCTGGCGCGGCCGGGTTT
>DATCFJ010000124.1:0-6031 GCA_036509605.1 Polyangiaceae bacterium
GGTTCTCGCGGGCATCCTAGACGCCGCAGGAGCGCGTCCTATGTAAGATTTTTACATCCGGAGCGCGCGCGGAAAGGCGCCGACCCATAATCGCGAAGGCGAGCGCGCCGCGACCCAAGATGTGATCAATCTTGAAAAGACTTTTGCATCCAAACTCGCCGCACGGTGGGCAGGTTCCGGGCGTTGACGCTGAGTTTACGAGCGCACGCTAGCGCGGCGCACCAAAAACCACGCGGCCAACCAGGCCACACCAATGCTCGCGTGTCCGAGCAGCAGGTGCTGCGCATTGCCGCTCGGACAGTGCAGCTCGAGCACCAGACTGGCCGACAGACCGAGAGCCACGGCGCTCAAGCAGACCGTGCGCAGCGACGGCCGATCGTCGCGATCGAATGCCCAGAGCAGCGCAGCCGTTGGCAACGTGAGTAGCGCCCCGTACATGAAGCAACCGAGCGCGCCTTCCGGCCCCGCGTGACGGCTGGCCTCGGTAGCCGGCGCGAACGCGATCAGAAACGGCAACGCGAGGGCGCCAACGAAGAGCCCGACGTGATCCGAGTGCGAGCCGCGGCGAGCCGACAAGTACAGCTCTTTTCCGAATGCGATCAGGATCCCAGCTGCGTACACGGAGAGCAGCAGCACCAGGCGAGCCAGCGGGTACTCCGCGAAATCCGCGCGCTGATGCAGCGCGCCGCCGAGCCCCACCGCGAGCAGCACGCTCAGTACCGCAGCCACAAAGCGTAGGCGCGTGGGGCGCGAGCGGAGCCAGGCGCGCAGCCCCGTTTCCTGCGCTACGTCTGCCTCGAGCTTCGCAAACAGATCGTCTTCGAACGGCATGCCACCGCCCGCAGCGACGGCCAACGAGCGCCCAAGCTCCGCCTCATGCAGAAACAACTCACTGCATTGGCGGCAACTGCGCAGATGCTCTAGGACCGCAGTGCCGCCCGGGAGCTCGCCCTTCACGAACGCATCGCGAATCTCAGGGCAGTCCATCAGTGGCTCCCCTCTGGGCTCGGCTTCACGTCGGCGACTCGGTCGGGATCGGGCGCTTGATCGCCCAGGCGTGCGCGGAGCGCGACGTAACCACGGTGCGCGCGAACCTTGACGGCCGCGACGGTAGAACCTACCGCCTCGGCCACCTCCGGAAAGCTCAAGCCGCCAAACCAATGCAGCTCGATCACTTCGCGATGCTCGGCCGGCAGCGTGCTGAGCGCGAGCGCCGTTTCGCGCGCCGCGTCAGAGCGCTCCTGACCGCGCGGGCCTTCGAAGGGCTCTGCAATGCGGTCGTCCTCGAGCGAGGTCTCGTGGCGCCGCTTGCTGCGTCGGAAATACTCACGCTTCAAATTCAGGGCGATGGTGAAGACCCACGGCTTCAGCTTTCGCCCTGGCTCGAAATCGAGACGGCTGCGGTGAAGGTGCAGGAACGTTTGCTGCACCAGATCGTTCGCTTCTTCGGGGCTACGCAGATCGCGGGCCATGGCACGCTGCAAGAGCGGAGTGTAGCGCTTGAACAACTCACGAAAAGCCGCCTTTTCGCCCGCAATGTAGGCGGTCATCAGCTCCTCGTCCGTGCGCACGTGGCCCAATATAGCCGGCAATGGCGTGCCCAACGCAAACGCTAACCATTTTCCGTGTCTTGGCTATAATTGGCCGGCGCGGCCGGGCCGCCAGGAACAACCATGGATCTGAACAGAGGAACGAGTATCGCGCTGGCCGTGTCCGCGCTGCTGGCCGCCACGGCCTGCAGCGGCTCCAGCGACGACCCGGCGAGCAGCACCGCCCAATCCATCAAGTGCGAGGGCGGCAACGCCTGCAAAGGGCAATCCGAGTGCGCCACAGCAGACGGTAAAAGCCTGTGTACCGGCGAGAACGCGTGCAAGGGCACGGGCTACGTCTACACCCAGACGCAGGAACAGTGCACCGCACTGCAGATCCGCAACAAGCCCTGACCCCGGGCGTCGCCCCAAGCGCGCGCGTACCGCAAGTCGGTTTCGGGCTCCGCGTTCAACATTACGAAACGCTCTTGAAGCGCGGCGTTCGCGCCGACTTCGCCGAAGCCACATCCGAAAATTTTTTGGGGCGCGGCGGCCGTGCATTCAGCGTCTTGGAGCGCGTTCGCGCGGATGTGCCCGTCGCGTTGCACGGCGTATCGCTGTCGGTCGGCGGCATGGATCCGCTACGCGAGGACTACCTCACGGAGCTCAGCGCTCTGGCCACGCGCATCTCCGCGCTGAGCGTCTCGGATCACCTCTGTTTCGGCACCTTTGGCGGCCACTATGCCCACGATTTATGGCCCTTGCCGTACACCGAAGAGGCCCTCGCGCATGTCGTAACGCGTGTGCAGCGCGTGCAAGACAAGCTCGGCCGACAGCTACTGCTCGAGAATGTGTCGAGCTACGTCGCCTACCGCGCCAGTACGCTCAGCGAATGGGAGTTCTTGGCTGAGGTCGCGCGGCGCGCGGACGCGGGCATTTTACTCGACCTAAACAATGTCTACGTGAGCGCAGAAAACCACGGCTTTTCTGCACAAACCTATCTGCACGGCATGCCGCGCGAACGCGTGCAGCAGATTCATTTGGCCGGGCACACGAACCACGGCAGCTATCTGCTCGACGATCACGGCTCGCAAGTCTCGGAGGCCGTCTGGCAATTGTACGAACAAGCCGTCGCGCTGTTCGGCCCAGTGCCCACCATCATCGAGTGGGACGAACGCGTGCCTGAGCTGGCCGAGCTCGAAGCGGAAGCCGAGCGAGCGCGCGTCAGAGCGCAATCTCGGCCGTTTCCTGCAACCGAGGAGGCACAGTGAAGCTCGCCGAGCTCGAGCGCTTCTTCAGCGATGCGGTAACCAGCGGTAGCGGGCCGCGCGCGGACCTCGAAGCAGTCTTCCTGAGCGACGCGCGGCTTTCGGCGAGCGATCGCCTGGCGATCTACAATCGCGGGTACTACTATCGCCTGCTGGACGCGCTGCGCTCGGTCTTCGAGCAAACCGAGCGCGTCTTGGGCAACGCCGCTTTCGAACGCTTGGCGCTCGCGTATCTGACCCAGCATCCCTCGCAGCACCCCGCGGTCGAGCGCGTTGGGCGCCTGTTTCCGCGGTACTTGCGCGAACGCGACGAGATCGAAGGCGCGCTCGCCGACCTGGCTGATCTCGAATGGGCGCGGCTGTGCGCTTTGGTAGCGCCAAACCCAAGTACGGTCGTCACGGCAAGCAGCATCGACCCCTCGCTGTTCCCGAGCGCGCGGCTCGTCTTCGTCCCCGCCCTGCGCTGGCTCGAGCTAGACGTACGCGCCCTCAAGGCATTCGCGGGCGAAGAGCTGGGGCCGAGGGGGACGCCAAGTGAACGGTGCGGCGTTGCGGTATGGCGGAGGCAACACACCGTCGTCCATGAGCAGCTGCAAAATTTGCACTTGGCGTCACTACGACTCGCCGCTGAGGGGGCCTCGGTTTCACGAATATGCGGCCATTTCGAGACGGGTAGCCTAGCCGCTGACACCCAGCGCGCACACGACATGCTCGCCAGCTGGCTGACGCGGGAATGGCTCGCGGGCTTGGCGACGGGCGGCGCTTAAGCCGCGCGGCGCGCGGCCCTTTTCGTGAGCGAGATGTCGGATGTAGCTCCTGACACGAAGCTGAAGCGGCCACCGCCGTTGATGGTACATCACAAGCAGTGCACTAGCTCGAGCCACGCCGCATCCCTGGCCGCGCGAGGTCGTGCCCGGGCCACGCGGAAATACTGCTCGTTACCGTAGAATGCTTCGCACTGCTCTGGCGACCAACCCGGAACGCCCAGCACCGGTAGCGGATGCAAGCGCGCGGGCTCGACCAAAAACCGTGACAGCCGCTGTGCGACTCGTTGGTCGAGAAATACGCGCAGCTGCGAAGCGCTGAGCTCGAGCTCCGCCGCTGCCACGTGCACGAACAGCGCCTTGCCCATCAACTTCGGGTGCGGCTCGCGCAGGCTGTCCAGCAAGCCATGTCCGAAAGCGATGAAGCGAGTGGTCTGCTGCAGGGCCTCGCGCCGCCGCCAAAACACCTCCAGCCACTTGAGGTCGGCCAAGGCTTCGAACACGCTCGAGTCCGAGCTCGCCACCAACACGCCGGATTCGTCGAGGTGAGTCGCCGCGTTTTCACTCGGGCCGCGCGGGCCTCCGCCACTGGCCAATTGAGCGCGATGAATCGCGGTCTTTAGCGCTGGGAAGTGCAGCCAGATCAGGGCGCCCAAAAGGTCGTGATGCAGCTCCGGCCGAGTCGGAATCAGCGCGCTTTCCGCGATCAGCGCGTCAAACCCGCCCGCCGCTTCGAGGCGCGCGTCGTCCTCGGGCGCAAAGTCGAACCACGGCTCCATGGCGCTCGAGATCCCGGCCGCCAAACCACGCAGCTCGCTCGGCTTAGGAAGGCGCCCAAGCAGCGCGAGGCGTTCGCGCACTTTGCTCTCGAGTACCGAGAACGCCGGGTGCTCGAGCCAGCGCCAGGCGAGCGTCATGGTGCTCGCGGGATCTCGAAATGCACACTGGCGCCGCCGTCGATGCGATTTTCCGCCCAAGCCCGGCCGCCATGCGCGCGCGCGATACGCTCGACCAAGGCCAGCCCGAGCCCGAGCGACGAAGAGCCATTCCCGCGGTAGAACGCATCGAAGACGCGACCGAGCGCCTCCTTCGGGAAACCAGGACCGCGGTCGTTCACGGTTACACGCAAGCCCTGTTCGGCGCTCGAGATCTGAACGCTCTCGACGCCGCCGCCGTGCTTCTGCGCGTTCTCGAGCAAGTTGCAAAACGCGCGATCGAGCAGCGTCGGATCGCCCTTGATTTTGGCATCGGGAGCGTCGTCTTGGTAGACGCTCGGGGCGACGGCGGCGCGCTCCATGGCGCGCTCCACGAGCACGCGCGGCTCGAGTGTTTGCAGGCTCAGCGCGCCGAAGTCGAGCCGCGAATTGGCCAGCAGCTTACCGATCAAATCGTCGACTTCGATGATCTCGCGTTCGACTTTGTCCAGCGTCGCCGAGTCCGCTGAGCTACCGCGGAGCAGCTCTGTGAGCACGCGCAGCCGAGCCAGCGGACTCCTGATCTCGTGTGACACGGCGGCCAGCAGCTCGCGCTGATCGTTGAGCTGGCGCTCGATGCGCCGAGCCATGTCGTTCACTGAGTCGGCCAGCACGCCGACCTCACCCATGTGGTGACGGCCGAGGCGAACTCGACTCACTAAATTCCCAGAGCCAATCTCGCGCGTGACGCGGATCAAGTCAGACAGCGGCCGGACCAGCTTGCGAGCGAGCGCACCGGACGCGCCCCACAAGGTGAGGCAGGCAGCGGCGATCGCCAACACGAAGGTGAGGCCGGGCACGCGCCGACGCTGATCGATACACACGAGGAGCACGCCTAGTGTGCGCGGGCCGCGCGGGACCGGCATCGAAAACTGCGGTTTGTCGCAACCCGCACCGAGCTGATCGAGCGTCTTTTTGGCGTTGTCCTGCAGCGTCAGGTCGACTTCGAACGCTTTGGCGATGTCTTCGGCGAGCGCATGACGCTCACTCGGGTTCTCCCAGACTCGTTCGAAGCGCTCGCCGACGAAGCGCTGAATGCGCATCACGTCGCTCTGCATGCTGGAGGCGTCGGGGCGGAGGGCGCTCACCACGGCGCTGACCACCATGCCCGTAAATAGGATGGTGATGCCGAGCCACATGAAGAGTTGCCGGTGCAGGCGGGCGCGAACGAAGCGCCTGAATTTCATTCCGAGCCCTTCGCCATCACGTAACCGACGCCGCGCACGGTTTTGATCAAGCGTGGTGGGTCGTCGAGCAGCTTCTTGCGCAGATGCGAGATGTGTACGTCCACCGTGCGGTCGCTCACCGTAACGTCACTGCGCCCGGCGTGCTCGAGCAGGCTCGAGCGCGGCACCACGCGCCCGGCTCGGCGCATCAGCGCGAGCAGCAGATCGAACTCGATGCCGGTGAGGTCGGCGACCTTGCCGTCGACCGTGACTTGTCGCGCGCCCACGTCTAGGTTTACTCCGCCAACGTTTAGGTGCTCCTTGCTCGGG
>DATCFJ010000125.1:0-16394 GCA_036509605.1 Polyangiaceae bacterium
TATTCCGTATCGATCACTACCTCGGCAAAGAGCCCGTCCAGAACCTGCTTTATTTCCGATTCAGTAACGTTCTGTTCGAGGCGATCTGGAACAACCGCTACATCGACAACGTGCAGATCACGAAGGCTGAACGAGAGGGAATCGAGGGTCGCGGCACCTTTTACGACGCCACGGGTGCTATCCGGGACGTCATCGAAAATCATCTCTTGCAGGTAGTCGCGTGTTTGGTCATGGACGCGCCGACGAGTGGCCATCCCGAATCGGTGCGCGACGAGAAGGCGCGGGCCCTCGCGGCGATTGCAGCGATAGACCCGAAGAACGTCGTGCGCGGCCAGTTTCGCGGCTACCGCAAAGAAGCGGGAGTCGCAGCCGATTCGAAGGTCGAGACGTTTGCGGCTGTGCGGCTGCAGGTCAACGGCCCGCGTTGGGATGGAGTCCCCTTTTACGTCCGAACTGGCAAATGTCTACCAACCACACGCACTGAGGTATTGGTCCAATTGAAGGCGCCAGCCAGCTCGGCCTTCGGCGAAGAAATAGCACAGCAGAACTGCATTCGCTTCGAGCTAGGCCCTGATGTCGAAATTGCCCTCCAAGCTCGTTCAAAGGTTCCGGGCAAAGCAATGGTCGGCGAGGAGGTGGAGCTCCTCGCCTCGCAAGGCGCGACCGATCAAATGGGCGCCTACGAGCGACTGATCAGCGATGCCATGAGCGGCGATCCAATGCTATTCGCGCGTGAAGATGCAATCGAAGAGGAATGGCGCATCGTAGCGCCGATTTTGAGGAGCTCGGAGGCGCCTATCGAGTACCAACCCGGCACCTGGGGGCCCACCGAGGCGGATCGACTCATTGCGGGCTCCGGCGGCTGGCGCAAGCCGGCTCCCGCGCACCCGAGGACGGCCTAGGCGCATCAATCCATGAGCAAGCTCAAGAAGTTCTGGAGCAAGCTATCGGCGGCAATTCTGACGTACGAATCGAAGCCACGACCCCTACGGTGCCCCTGCTCTCCGGCGGCCGACGATAGAGGGCCGCTCGCTGTAGCAAGCGGATCTTGAGACCGCACCAAGACCACAGCGACGGCGCGGAGTGCGATTCGCGCGAATGCCTTACGCCGGCCTGACACGCGCCACGACCGGCCGGGAGCCGTGCCATCGGCCGCTCAGCCCCGATGGACGGATGCGTAGACTAGCGAACCCCTCGCCGAGGCTCGACACTTCGTATGTACACTTCGCGGCGCACCAAGAGCCGCACACGCCGGTTCCAAGCGGGACGCAGGCTGAACTCGAGGCCGACGAAGGTCAGGAACGTCAAAACCGAAGGCGCGGCGTAGAGCAGCGGCGGGGACCGCCCGATCGCGCGACAGATCAAGGCGATCGCAAGCGAAAGCAGCAGCCCGTAGAAACCCCCGAACAGCACCGCCAGCAGAGCCACCCGCGAGACGCCGAAGCGGCGCGCCTTCTCGGGCCTGAAGCTGAGCGCCGGCCCCCAAAACGCGTCGTTATCGCTCAATCGGTTCAATCGGTCGTCGGACAAGTAGGGAGCGGGCTGGGCCATGCACTCGCTGAGGCAAAGTCGGTGCCAACGCCGCTGTCTGGCGAAGGCGCACGACGGCTGGCGACCGGGACGAGACAAGAAACATTCTATGTGCCGTGTGCATTTAACGTGGCGAACAACTCCAGCGCCGCCGGGAAGACGAGCAGGAATGAGATGAGGGCAGACGCCAGGCACAGCGTGCAAAGTAAGCCGCGGCGTCACGGCTCTGAGACGGGAGACTCGTGTTCACGTATGTCGCGCAGCATGTCGAGCCCCTCCATCGCGTAACGCACGAACAGGGGGCCAAGGAGCAAGCCCCACCCGCCGAAGAGTACCAACCCGCCAAGCATGGAGACGAAGATCAGCAAGCCGTGCATGCGCAAAGCGGCGTAGCGTGACAGTAATGGTCGGATGATGTTGTCGGTCACCGACACGACCAGGCCTATGACCAACATCGTGATGGCGGCTGTAGTGCGACCGCTGACCCACAGCCCCGCCGTCACCGGTACCCACACGAGCCCGGAGCCTACCGACGGAATGAGCGAGGCGAATACGGTTACCAGGCCGAGCACCAACGCCTGCGGGACACCGGTCACGACGTAACCAACGGTCGCGACGAACCCCTGCGCGAGAGCGGTCAGCCCAACGCCAATCAGTAGCCCGCGACCGACCTCCGCAAAAACGTTGACGAGGCGATGGTGGTCACCGCGAGACAGCGGGGAACGCTCGAGCAGCCAAGCTGCCAGGCGCTTTCCGTCCACCAAAAAAACGAAAAAGGATCCGCAGAAAACCGCTGCGCTGACGACGGCCAAGGTCGCTGCGCCGAACAAGCTGCGTGCCGCGCCGAACGCATTTGCACCATAGCGACGAGCCAGCTCCAAAGCGTATTGCACGTTAAAGGCTGGAAGATCGAGACCGGAGCTGCTCGACCCGCCTGACAACGCTTTGAGAGCGGCGGTTGCGGTCTTCGAGTCGGCTAGGCGTGCTGCGAGGGACAGAGCCGCGCCCGAAAGCGAAGCGACGACCAGCGCAAACGGGACGAGGACCGCCAGCGCCAACAACACGGCGATCGACGCCGCCGCAACATTTCGGTGGTGAAGCCCCATTGATAGGCGTTGTTGAAGCGGCCAAGCAATCAGCGCAACCCAGGCCGCGAGTAGTAGCGGCGCCCAAAACGGCACTAGCACTGCCAACGCCGCAAGGACCAAAACGCCGACGAGCCAGCGCAACACTGATGCCTCGCGCGCGTTGCTCACGCCCAGCCAAGCCTCGGAAGCGACGTTGCGTCCCTGAGCGGGCCTTGCGATCTCATCACCTTCCATCAGCAGGAATCGTGCCGTTCCCGAGAGAAGCAATCCCAACTCCACAGCCTGAGGGCGATGAAGCGAGCGAAGGTTACTCGTCTGCCATTTCTGCTTTCCGTCATTCGAGCCAGATCCCCGCTGTGCGGCGGCCTGCGCCCACCCGACGTGCAGTTCTCGGACCACACTTAGAAGTCAAGCCGACGCATTGGATGCTGACGCGTGGCGCGTGCCCGAATCTCGGACGAGAGGGGATTTCTAGTCGACGAATGATATTTTTGAACTTGAAAGCGCGGATCATTGACGGTGCTCGCGGCGTTGCGACAGCTTCCCATGCCGACCGACAGAGGCGTTTTGTCACGCATTAGGCAAATCTGGCGCATCGCTGAGCGACGCAACGTGCCTTCGCTGTGGCGGAGCGACGCCGATGGCACGCTGCGAGTCATCAGTACGGTCACGGGGTTCGGAGGCATCGCTGGCTCGAGTGCCGACTCGGAACCGGCCACGCCATCATGCTCGAAGCCAACAAGCGATTGAGGCTGGGGCCTGCGCCCCGCGAGCTGCTGCGCGTAGTGACCGGTCCACGCCGTCAAAATCCGCCGCGGACCGAAGCTGGACGCTACGCGGGCTCGCGCTACTTCGGGTCCGCTGCGGGGGGCGCCCGCGATTTGAACGTCGAGAACAGGAAGGCGCCCGCGAAAATCACGAACAGCGCACACAGGGCAGGCACGTTGAACAGCGTGCTGTGACCGCTCAGGCGAATATCGACATCTTCTCGTCTCGCTGCTGAACGCCGCGCTCCGACCGCCCGCGCCCTTGGTTTGGCATACACAAACGCAAATTTCGAGGCTGGAGTGTTTGGTTGGTCCCCTTCTTGCTCTTCGTGAGTCGGCGCCGATAGTCGGCGCAGCACTGGAGCAGACCCGATGTCAGTTCAGACCCGCGTAGAAACACTCCCGCGCCCTCCGCGATTGCGCCCCTCTTGGCAAAGGTGGGTGTGGTTAGCCTTCGCCGTGGCGACGGTCGCGGCGATCATTATTGGGTTCTTGCGAGCAGGCAGACCGTTCTGGCACTGAGCGAGCGCAATAGGAGCCCGTTGAGCTCGATCGACACGCGGAGCCCACATCTGTCCGCCTGCAGACCCAAGAGAGCCCCGAGTGGGCTCAGGTTTCGGCGCGAATCACCAGCACTGGGCAGGGCGCTTCATGCACTACCCGCGAGCTCACCGAGCCGAGTAGAGCACCCTTCAGTACGCCGCGTCCGCGCGATCCAACGACGACCAGCTCGGCGCCGAGCTCGCTGGCAAGTCGACACAGCACCAACCCCGGATCACCTATCTCGGTGCGCCGCGCGATGGGCACGTCCGGCTCCACGGCACGGATGGCCGACGCGGTCGCGTCGAGGGCTGCCTCGAGCTCTGCTTCGACCGCACGCCATGCGGCGTTCACCTCTTGTTGCGTGGCGATGCCACCGGCGAACCCGGACACCATCCCGGCCGTCTCCTCAGCGGGCGTTTCGCCGACCGCTAGCAGGCAGAGCGAGCGAGGACGCCCGAGAAGGCCCAGCGCGCGCGTGGCCGCTGCGATCGAAAGTTCGGATCCATCGGTGCCAATTAGAACGTGCATGGCATCCGCAACGCGAGAAGCGTGCCAACTATCGCGGGCGCTGAGTCGGAATCGCCCGATCAAAGACTTTTCGCGTCCACATCTTTGGCCGTCCATGTGCCGTGGAGTCGCTCGGGCGGACTCGAGGGCTTCTCATCTTTGTTCCCGGCTTCGGCCGCGAGGGCGCTCGGTTTCATCATGCTGTTGCTGAGATTCGTAGGCCGGGTCGAGGGGGTCTCGTTCGTTGTACGCTGAGATACCGCTGCCGAATCGGACGCGCTCCGGGTGTGCCGCCGCGCTCCCGCGCACGCGACACACGCGACGCCGCTTTGCCTCAACGAGGCAATATGCGGCGCTCCACGGGCAATGCTTCAGCGCGTCGCGCACAGGGACCGCCGACGAGATTTTTGCGGAGCCAGCAGGCGATGGAAAGCAAACTCCCGAGCCAGCGCCAGAAGGCGGCTTGCTCGAATCTTTAGCGCCCATCCCCGCGCCCTTCGCTGTCATCGCCGGCAGCACGATGATGGTCGAGCGTGCCATGACCATCGGCGATCGCTGGCATCTGCCGGGAGTGGTGCTTGGCATGTTGGTGCTGGCTAATTTGACCGGTATTTCGAACCTAGTCGCAGCGATCAGTTTGGCGAGGCGTGGTAAGGGCAGCGCCGTCATGAGTGAAGCGCTGAACAGCAATGCGTTGAACCTCGTGTTTGGGCTGTGCTAACCTGCGGTCTTTGTGGCGCCCCAAGCACCGTCGCGTTGCTTGCGCTGGTGACACTACTTCCGGTGACCAGCCTTGCGCTGTTTTTGTCGAGCCGCGCGGCGCTGCGCTGGCCAGGCGGGCTCGGGCTGCTGGCGGTGTATCTGACTTTTGTACTGGCCGTGTGTGTGCTCGCTCGCTGACGCAACCTGATCCCTGTCGGCTCCAGGATTAAGATGAAGACTTTTCTCAGCAATTGGTGGGAACGCCTGCGCGGCAGCTACTGGCTGGTGCCCACGCTCTTGGCGCTCGGCGCAGTCGCGCTCTCGGCGCTCACGCTACACATCGACACCCAGATCAATCCGAAGTGGGCGCGTGGCACCGCGTGGATCTGGGGCGGTGGCCCTGAAGGCGCTCGCAGCGTGCTGGCAACCATTGCTAGCTCTACCATCACCGTCGCCGGGGTGGTTTTTTCGATCACTATCGTCACGTTGACCTTGGCCTCGTCGCAATTTGGGCCGCGTCTGTTACGCAATTTCATGAACGACCGCGGTACGCAGCTCGTGCTCGGCGTATTCGTAGCAGCCTTCCTTTATTGCCTGCTGGTACTGCGTGCGATTCGCGGCACGGATCAAATCACCGTCGTGCCGTTCCTATCCGTCACGTGTGGTGTCGTCTTTGCCGTCGCCAGCGTCGGTTTCCTGATTTATTTCATCCACCACATCTCCAGCTCGATCATCGCGGAGAACGTGATCGCGCGCGTGGCCGACGATTTGCGAGCCAACATAGATCGCCTGTACCCGGAAGGTGAAGAGGGCGCACGTACGGGGGCCAGCATCCCCCGCGAACCGCCAGAGTTCGAACGCGGGGACGCGGAACCGATCGACTCGAACAAGAGCGGCTTCATCCAAGCCATCGCGTTCGAAAATTTGATAGAGCTCGCGCATGAGCACAGCTTGGTATTTCGCTTGCTGCGTCGGCCCGGTGAGTTCGTTGCGGAGGGTGCGGTGCTTGCGGAGGCCGTGCCTCGCGCCAACGTCAGCTCGAAGCTGAAAGCTGCGGTCCTTGCTCACGTTTATTTCGGGCATGACCGAACTCCCACGCAAGACATCGAGTATTCGATCGATCAATTGGTCGAGGTCGCAGTGCGCGCTCTGTCGCCCGGCGTAAACGATCCGTTTACCGCCATCACGTGTGTCGAGTGGTTGGGCGCATCGCTGATTCAAATCGCGCGGCGCAATATCCCTTCGCCGTGGCGGTGCGACGCCGATGGCGCGCTGCGAGTTATCAGCAAGGTCACGAATTTCGAAGGCATCGCTGGAGCGGCTTTGAACCAAGTGCGGCAATATGGCTCGAGCAGTGTGGCCGTGACCGTCCGACTGCTCGATGTGCTGACTCGCGTCGTCCCGCACTTGCTCAGAGATTGCGACCGGGAGGTACTGCGCGGTCACGCGCAGGCAACGTACGACGACGGGCTCGCCGCCGCGTCGAATCCACGCGACAAGCACGATATCGAAGTCGCATTTGACCTGACCCGCCACGCGCTGAACCTGGCGTACGGCGGCTCGAGAGCCGACTCTGAACCGGCCGCGACATCATGCTAGAAGCCAACGAGCGATTGAGGCTGGGCCAGCGACCCGCGCGTCGTCGAACGTGTGAGGCCGCGCTCCGACGATGATCAGAAGATCTGGGACATCGTCGCTTTCGTACTCCACCTCAACGCTATGATTGCAGCCCAATACAAGAGCCTGGCGGACGCCGAAAAAGACAGCCCGCGCAAACCGCCGCGAGCCGGAACGCGGCGCAATGCCTCAGCCGCAACCCGTTCCAGGGCGGCGCAGCATCGTAGGCGATCGGATCAGCGTGCGCTAACAGGCACTTTTAGTGCAGCCGCTCGATCAAATGATCGCCGACGCGCAACGCGTTCGCGATGATCGTCAGGGAGGGATTCACGGCTCCACTCGACGCGAAAAACGAGCCGTCGACGACGTACAGGTTGTCGATGTCGTGAGCGCGGCAGTTGACATCTAGAACCGACGTACGGGGATCGACGCCGAAACGGCACGTCCCATTCTGGTGGCCGATGCCCTCGAGCGGGATTCGTCTCTTGAAGTATGCGTGCAGCCGAAACCAGTGCTCAGCATGGCCAGCACCTTTCAAGACGTCGATCCATCGCGAGCGAAGTCGCTTGAACGACTCGACGTTGTTGGGCGTGTATTCCAAGCGAATTTTCCCATCGACCAGCCGCACTCGGTTGTTGGGATCGGGTAGATCCTCGGTCGTGAGCCACCACGGGACGGCATGCGTGGTGAGCATGCTGAGCACGAATCCAGGGGTGAGCGGGGGCGCATCCGCTTTCATCATCTCGGAGTGAAAGGAACCAACCGGCTGGATATTGCCCATCGGAAATGGATACTCCTTTTCGCCGAAATAATAATCATTCAGCGTGAATGTCTTCATGTAAGTGGAGCGGTTCGGTTCCTTGCCAATCGCCAAGATCGCGTCGGCTTGGTGAAACATGAAGTGCCGCCCGACGACGTCGTTGTTGTTGGCGAGACCGTGGGGGTGCGCGTCATTCGCGCTAGCGAGCAGCAACGCCGCGGAGTTGATCGCACCGCAGCAGACCGCGACGATATCGCCGAAAAAGTGCGTGAGTTTGCCGTCGAGCTCGGCTTCGACGGAGGCGAGCGCCGTGCCCGTCGCGTTGGTAACGAGTCGCGTCACGCGAGCCTCGGTCACGAGCGTGACATTCGGCAGATCCATGATCTCGCGGATACAGTTGACCTCAGCGTCCGACTTCGCGTGCACCAAACACGGGTAGCCGTCACACGTGTCGCAACGGATGCATTTGCTCTGCACGGGGTTCTGTTCGTTGAGCTGCAAGGCGAGCGGGCACGGAAAGGGTCGCAGGCCGCTCTGCTGGAGAGCCTCTTGAATCTCCTGCATGCGTGGCTCGTTGCTGATGGCAGGAAATGGATATTCCTCGCTGCGTCGCGGTTCGGTAGGGTCGATGCCTTGCTTGCCGTGCACGCGATATAGGCGTTCGGCCATGGTGTAGTACGGCTCGAAAACGTCGTACTTTATCGGCCACTCTGGCGAGATCCCGCCCTTGTGCTGAAGCACGCCGAAGTCCTCTTCGCGCAATCGGAAGAGGGCAGCGCCGTACACCTTGGTGTTGCCGCCGACCCAATATCCGGTGCCCGGGTGCAGCTCCTTGCCGTCCTTGTCGGTCCACACCTCCTTCGTGTGATAGCGATTTTCGAGAAAGACGGCTGCCGTGTTCCAGTTCGGCTTCTCGCGCGGCAGGAACGGACCGCGCTCGAGAATGAGCACCCGCTTGCCTGCCTTGGCCAAGTGGTATGCGAGCGTGCCACCGCCCGCACCAGTACCGATGATCACGACCTCGTAGCGTTCACTGGCGCTCATCGTCTCTCCTTCCCGTCGCACTACGCCGCTTCATCGGAAGCGAGGTAAGGGCGAGCCCGGTGACTACCGCGCCGGTCATGCTGGCCACCTTGTCTGTCAAATCGCATACTGGGGCTCCTTCGTCGGAACCGTAGCGGAGAAGTGACGCGACGCGCGCGGTTTCACAACGGTGACGGGTGAGGCAATTCTGCTCGCTGCTGCATTTCGACCGCACCTGTGATGAAGTGACTCATGCTGCGTGAGCGTCGAACTCCCGGGCTGGGGTCATCATCGTAATGACGACCCACGCGGTCATCGTTGCCTATCCGATCTACGGCAGAATTGGAGCTCCCGGTCGGCCGTGCACAGGAGTGCTTCCGACATGAAGAGCCACCCGTCGAGTAGCAATCGGGTGGTGTACGCCGCGCTCGCGTCCAATCTCGGCGTGTGCGCCGCAAAATTCGCGGCCGCAATTCTGTTTGGCAGCGCCGCACTCATGTCGGAGGGCTTCCACTCCCTGGCAGACTCTGGAAACGAGCTGCTGCTGCTCTTCGGCCTCCACCGCAGTCGCAGAATTCCCGATCGTGAGCACCCCTACGGCTACGGCAAGGAGCTGTACTTCTGGAGTTTGATCGTTGCGCTGGTGCTGTTCGGCGCTGGCGGCGGAACCTCAATTTATAGGGGCGTCGAGCGCCTCATGCATCCGAAACCGTTGCACGCAAGCATCGTCAACTACCTGGTCATCGGTGTGGCGTTCGTGCTCGAATCGAGCTCCCTTTGGCTTGGAATTCGAAAGCTGCGCTCACGCCAGCCGACCGGATCGCTCCTGCTCGCCATGAGACGGAGCAAGGATCCGTCCGTCTTCACGGTGGTGGCCGAAGATTCTGCAGCCATCGCAGGTCTGATGGCAGCGCTGCTGGGGATCTCGATGAGCGAGCTTCTACACGCTCCTTGGTGTGACGCTTTGGGTTCGATCGTGGTCGGTCTCATTCTCGCTGGCGTCGCCGTTTTCCTGGCGTCGGAGAGCCGGAAGTTACTGGTCGGCGAAAGCGGCACTCAAAAGCTCCTCGACGACGTGCGGCGCTTGGCGCTCGAGGATGCTGCGGTACGCCGTGTTGGCGATGCACTCAGCATGCAGCTTGGCCCCGACGAAGTTCTAGTCAACCTCGACGTGGAATTTTGGCCGCAATTCTCGAACAACGCTCTGCCCGAGCTCATCCACCGACTCGAAAAGCGAATTCGAGACGTGCACCCCGAAGTCAGTCGGATCTTCATCGAGCCATCTCGTTTGCCAACGTAGTACTGAGTTGAAGTTTTACGACCAAGCGTAGACGCTCAGCGCGCAGACCAACGCACCGAGCGCGGAGAGCGTGCTCTGCCTCGTCATAATCATGGCTAGTCCTTTACACGCTCAAATTGGCTCGGTGGATTTCCGGGTGACGAGGAGAGATACTGCGGCCATCGCGAGTGCCACAGCCGCGGTTCCGGCATAGATGATGCTCAAGTCCAGCCCGACCCATGTTTGTAACGGGCCGACGCCAAAGGCGGCGATGCCGTAGCCGATCTGGTAGAAGGCAATCAGGCCGCCCGCCGCCGAAGCGGCGATGGTTGTCAGCTCTTTCTGGCCAAAGCTGATGGTCAGCGGCAGCAGCGCCGAACAACCGAGTCCCGCCAGTGCAAAAGTCAGGAGGCCGAGGAACGAATTCGTTTTCGGCACACACGCGGTGGCGATGAAGGCGGCCGCAACGACCAGCGGCAGCACCCTGCAAACCACCCTTTCGGGAAGCCATTTTTCGATCGCGGCGAACAGGACGCGGCCCGCGGTCACCATGGCCCAAAAAATGGCCAGGGCGAGCGACGCCATAAACGTACCCGCGCCAAAATGTTTGGTCATGTAAGGCACCGCCCAGTTACCGTTCGTGGTTTCGCACACGCCGTAGAGCAGGGCAAAGCAGGCGAAAATCCAAAAGCGGCTGGGGATTTCGAGTTTACCTGTTTGCGAAGCGTGAGATTTTGCGCCGTCCTTCAGGGTCTGACCGGCGCTGAAGAGCAGCAGGCCGAGCAGCAGCGCGGCAACCAGCAACGGCAATCCCCACCAGATCCCGAGTCCCACAAACCAAGCGATAAAAACCGGCGCGAGCGCCGTGCCCAAACCCAAAAGCGCGTTGAGCATCAGCACCGCCCGGTGCACCGCTTTTGGGAATAATTCGGCGGCAAACGTATTGACGGCCGGCACGGTGAAGCCAAAGCCAATGCCGAGGCAAGCCGTTGCGGAAAGGAGAATCCCATAGGCCAGGGAATGTTCTTTCATCACGAAACTGCTGGCGACGAGCAGGCTCATGGCCAGCAGGTTCGCGACCAACCCCAGCATATAAATGCGCTTCGTGCCGAGGCGTTTTCTCAATCCCGCCCCCAGCAGCGAGGCAATGATGGCCAGGACGGCTTGTGGCACGAACATCCCACCGTACTCTGCGGTCGACAATCCATAGTCGCTGGCGCTCGTGAACACAGCGTTCGCCGCCGGGAATGTAACCAGCGCCACGCCTTGAATCAGGCCCGCGGTATACACGGTTGCAATTTCAGTACGGTGCGACATGCCCGCCAAGCCTCGGTGAAGACTCCTTTCGGCCTGTCGCCGTCGGAAGCCAGCGCGTCAGCCAAAGCGGTCGGCAGGAAGCTTTGGTCACGACAGGAAGAACCGGCAGACACGTGCTGCGGCAACGAGCGGTTGCTCGAGCGTCAGATCATGACCCGATCCGGCAATGATCTCGAACGTTGAATTGGTGATCGCCTCTGAAAGAGCGCGCGAAGGCTTCACGCCGAGCAGAGTGTCATTCTGTCCCGCCAGCACGAGCGTAGGCGCTTCGATCCGATGGAGGTCGCGACGAGCGTCGTGAAGTACTCCCGCAAGCGCGTGTTTCAGGAGAGCTGCCCGCGACGCGGGCCGCGAGCGAACCGTGGCTTCGATCGAGCGCACCTTGTCGGGCGACCCTTCGCGAAAAGCACGCGAGAGGATGCGATCGACAAGGGTTGCTTCCACGTCTTCGCGCTTGCGCGCAAAGCAGGCACCTAGCGCGAGCTCACGCCGCACCCCTGCCCGGGACAGTTCGAGACCTCGCGCTGGCGCAGAGGCGATACACAGCTTGGCCACTCGATGCGGAGCCAATATCGCAAGCCAAGTGGCCGTCATGCCTCCCAGGGAGATGCCAAAGACATGTGCCCGCGAGACTTCCAGGTGCTCCAGTACTCGAAGGCTGTCGCGCGCGAGCGACTGCGTGCTCACCCACCTGGGATCCGGGCTCGAACCGCCAGCACCAGGAAGGTCAAATGAAATGATCCGAAACACCTCTGAGAGGGCGTCTCGGAAGCTGCCCCAGAGCGCCATCGAGCCGCCGAGCGGGCGGATCAGCAAAACGGGAATGCCACCGTTCACCCCACCATGAACTTGATACGCGAGCGTGCCCCCGTCCGGGAGCGTGACGCTCCCATCGTCATACTTGCCGGTGGCCGCCACTAGGAACCGTTCCGGGCGCGTCGCGCAAGATCGTCCAGGGCTGTCTGCATCGCGGCATGCACCTGATTGCGGATCGCCTCGGGATCCGCGTCCGCGGGCGCGGGGATAGGCGGCAACGCTCGGAGCTGGATGGAAAACGGCAGCGGGAGGTAGGGGAGCCAAGGGCCCAACGCCAAACCCCAGGGGAGCGCCAACGCGAGTGGGAAGCGCTCGAGACGCGCCCATTCTTTGAGCTTCAAGACTTGCGCGATCCGCTCGCCTTCGTTGAAGATGTACGCGCTTCGGTGACCGCCGTGCGCGACGATCGGGACGATGGGCACGCCTGCCGCCTGAGCGACCCGCACGAAGCCTGAGCGGCGGCCCAACACCACTTCATCGCGACGGCGCGCGTGGCGATAAGCATCCAAATCCCCGCCGGGATACACCAGCACGTCGGCACCGGCGCGGAGTGCTCGACTCGCGTTCTCCGGTGCGGCGCGCAGGGCGCCGAAGCGTTGGATCATGGCCCCAAAGCGGCGAAATTGACGCATCGGAAAATCGTGCGCAAGCGCATAGAGCGGAGCCTGCGCTCCCCGAGCGTCCCAAAGCGATCCGAGTGTGCAACAGATATCGGGGCCAGCAATTCCGCCGCTGTGGTTGCCCACGTAAAGCACCGGCCCGCGTTGCAAGCTCTCGAACCCTTCTGTGCGAAGACGCAGGTAGCGCCGGTTCGCGAGTTTGACGAAGGGAAGAATCGACTCGATGAGGGCTGGGTCCCGAGCATCCAGTCGATTGGCGTCAAAGCACCGGTTCGAGGACACTAAACGACTGGTTTCCGCGCCACACCGCTGAAGCCGAGCGGAGTGGACTTGGTGAACACAAAGCCGAAATTGCTTGGGACCCGCCGCGTCAGCAGCATTCTCCAGAACGAACGATCGAGCTTCGGGCGTGTGCCGCGCACTTCAACGGAGCTCAGCCCGTGACGGACACAGGAGGCGGCGACCTCTTTGGGCTTCAAGAACAGCCTCAAAATATGCATGTGCCGTGGAGTGTTTCGCACGAACCATTCCACGCCCTTAATCACGACGAGCCAAGACAGAAGGTTGCGATTGAAGGTGTGAAAGAAGAACATGCCGGAAGGGCTGAGCACGCGCGCGGCCTCGGCGATCGCCTGATCCGGGTTCTCGACGTGTTCCAGAAAGTCCATGGCGCATACGACGTCGAACGACGCGTCTTCGAAAGGCAGCTTCAGCGCGTCCCCCTGTTGGTAGTGTACTTTGCCGGTTCGATCGTGGCGGGACGCGATCGCCAGTGCATCCAGCGAAGCATCGAGACCCGTCACGCGATGCCCCAACGCCCCGAGATGATTGGAAAGGAAACCACCCCCGCAACCGATATCCAACACTTTGCGGCTTTGCTCTCCAAGCGCGCCAGTAATTTCACGCGCGACCCAAGGATTCCTCAAGCGAGATTCTGCGCGCAGCAGAGCAACGGGGTCGTCATCGGCGAAATACCAGCGCTCACCGAGCGCCTCATAGATTTCGTTGTTCACACTCGGTAAGTGATCGGAATTCGTCGTCATGTTTGGGCTCCCAGTTAGCGGCGCTTCAGAGCTTTCGGAATAGACCGCCGCAAACCGTGAGACCGGGGCCGAACGCCAAGCTCAAAATCAGTGTCCCAGGCCGCACTTCCGGCTGCTCGACAAGGCGCATCCACACGTGCGGCAGCGTGGCAGACGACATGTTGCCATGATCGAACAGCACGTCCCTACTGGTTTGAACTTGTTCATCGGAGAGCTCGAGCACGTCGCGAACGCGGTCGATGATCCGGGGGCCGCCGGGGTGAACCGCAAATACGGTGGACCTTAGGTTTTCAGCCAAACTGATGTCCGCCTTTCGAAACAGCTCCGACACGAAGGCACGCAGCGAAACTGCAATTCGATCGGGAACATCCCGTGCCAGCGTCATATGCATACCGAAATCAGCCACGCTCCAGCCCATTGATTCCGCCGAATCCGGCAGGATGTTTTCGCTCAGTGAAAGCACCGCGAGCCCCACTTGGTCGCCGCTGTCGCACAACGAATAGCGGATGAATCCGTCGGCGAACAAGCTTTGCACGACGCATTGCTCGGCGGAGTGGTCGCTCGGGTCGAGGTGAAGCGTGCACAGCTCCGTGTGCACGATGTCCGCGCGTCGGACGCCGCTCGTAGGCGCTAAAGCCTCCGGCACGCCGAGCTGTCCTGCTGCGAGGCGGATCGCGGGAAAGGCGGCATAGCAGCCCATGTGGTAGGCATGGGTGACTTGGGTGTCTTTGCCCCAACCTTTGCTTGCGACTAGCCGCTGCGCGCCGCTCGGAGCTACGTAACCCGTGCAAGTGACATGAATGATCTCACTCGGTGCAACTAGTTCCTCGGCATATTCTGCTTCGAAGTACGCATTCACGATCTCCGCAAACAGTTTCGATCGTGCGGCGGTTCCGCGGCCCGCCGGGCTGTGCGTCACGTCGTACAGGGCCATGCTGTCGAAGTCCGAGGAGCCCAAGTCCGCAAGGGCGTGGCCTCGCGTGGCGATCCTGTCCGGACCACACGCGCAGCGCTGGATGAGTTTGGTCATCCGAACCGCAAAAGCGTCTCGCTCCGCCGCCGAAAGCGATTCGGCAGTTGCTTGGGCCGTCGCGTGGATCTCGCTTAGCCATTCCAGCGCGCGCCCCTGGGAAATCTGGTAGCGCGGCCGCCGCATCGAAAAATTGGTGAGAGTCAACATCGTTATTTGAGCGACGCTCGACGCGCCGCGGACACCGCTGCAACAAACGGGCCCGGCCCAAGCGAGCTTCCCGGCCAGGGCGAGATTGGGCCTCAGCGCAGGCTTCGCGCAGGGCGCCGTGCAAACGCTTGTTCGCTAGACGACTCGCGAGTCGTCTAGCGAACAAGCGTACCCCTGAGGCCAAACACGACGAGTGAGGCGACATATCCGCCTCGATATCCTGGTGGGGCGAAGTGGGTGACCAGTAGAGCGGTGCGAGCCGCGGCGGCCGCAACGTGAACGTCGCGCTTCCGTATGAAGCTCGGACGTTGAGTGCTTCGTAGTGCGATTTTCACGAGCTCGTGAGCTGGTCTTTTTCATCGGCGTGGGCGGTGTGGTGGCGAAGAACTCATCCGACGGGCGTGTACAGCCGCCGAAGTCGCTCCGGCACGCGATGGGTCAGCGGGGTTAAGCCTTCTGCTTGGACACCGCGGGGCGGGGCAGCTCATGCGACTAGGCGCCGCTCGAACCCCGTGCGCTCGAGCCGGCGCTTCATGATTTCTTACGCCCCCGCTGTCGGCGATCCGAAGCGAGCCCAGAGGTTCGCGCCGTCGATCTTCCGTGCCGCGTTGCCGCTTGCGGCGCCAACGATCTCGGCGGTTACGACCCGCTCGAGCCGCGTGCCGGGCACGGCGTTGTTCTCGGCCATGCCCCTGACCGTGGACTCGAGCGCTCGCGCCTGCTGCTCGTGCTCGAAGATGGTGAACGCATAAGTGACATTGGTCGCATGATCCCAGCTCCAAAAGCCGGCCACGTAGCCAGGCATCTCACGGACCATTTTGATGATCGTGGGGTCCAACTCCTCGATGAGCTGGGCTTTGCGGGACGGGTCCATCGAAAAAATCGCGGTCACTGCGTGCATGTTGATTGCCTCCGTCTCTAGAGGCGTTCCGTGGCACGGAACAATCGTTCCACGACGAGGATTGCTAGGGCCAGGCCGGCAAATACACGCAGAACACGCCGGTACGGACGCTGAGAGCCAGGTGCTCTCCGAGCGCTTCGTCTTCGGAGCGCACGCGAGCGAGCACGTCCCGGATCCGGCGCTGGACGTTGATCCGCGCGCGCTCGGCGGGGGACGCCGCACGGCGATCCCGGCCTCCGAAGCCAACGGCTCTTGAAAGCTCGGTCGCGAGGGCGTCGAGCTCGGCTCGCGCACGCTCGGCACGAGCGAGGTCGTTATGAGCGGTTGCCTCGGCGAGTTGCTCGCGCAGTGACTCGGCTCGCTCGCGGTACGCGCGCTTGGCCGTGGCGTCGAGGACAGTGCCCGCGTCACCCTCGTCGCGGAGCCCGACGAGATCGAGCACGTGCAGCTCGCGGCACGGCTCGCGAACGAGGGCGTCCAGATACCAGAGCCCTTTCGTGTCCTTCAGCAGAACGACTTTCGCACCGCCCCCGAGCCGCCACAGCTCGCCTGCACGCGCAAGGGTAAAGCGAGCGGCGTTGCTCGGCCCGTTCGACGAGCGCGCGGGCAGCGAAGGGCTCGCTTGGCCGAGCGTGTCAAGCAGAGCCCGCGCCTGCGCTTCGACGCCTCGCATTCCCATCTCACTCGCGAGCGAGCACGCC
>DATCFJ010000126.1:0-8338 GCA_036509605.1 Polyangiaceae bacterium
ACTCCACCGGACGGCGCACAGTGCGTCAACAAGCCTGGCGAGGCCAAGCTCACCTACGCGACGGGCTCTGTGTGCGCTGGCGACGGGACCTTTACCGCCGTCGAGGCGACGGGCTGCTGCGCACACGATGCGCCCGCGGTCGCGGACCTTTCGATCTGGCTGTCAGGCTCCGTATACAGCGGCTCGCTCCCGCCTTGTGAGGATCAGAGTGCCGTCGACGGGGTGAGTCTCGTGCTTCGGGTCGAAGAGAGCACTGTCGCTCCGTTCTCGGGCACGCTCACCCAGACGGTGATCGACGGCGCCCGGACGGATGTTTCGCCGAATTGCGGCCAGAGCGTGATCATCACAAGCTTCAAGGAACATCCCCAAATCGCGGACGGCACGGTCTTGCAGATCAAGCAGAGGACCGTTCCCTATGACCTTGCGACGGCCGACATCTCCCGCATCACGACGGTCATAGCAGACAAGGACGGCTCGCCCATCTTGGTCGTCGGGGTGAGCACCTCCCCACCCAGCATCGACGCGAATCTGCTGCCTTCGATTGGCCTCTCGGCGGACCAGACCCCCATTTGTCGCTGGGCGCCCTCGTTCGATCCACCCGTTCGCGTTCATCTGACTACGGGCGGTGCCGACTGCGCGCTCGATTCAGGCACCCGTCGCTGCTGCTCGATGCTCGGTGGCTCGATGGAGGTCGAGGTGCCTGCTGCCGTGCTCAAGAGCAATCAGGATGCTCCGGTCTTCATCAATGTCGCGCTGCGGCGCGCCGGGCTGTTCGTCTCCGATCCGTGACGGGGCTAGGGCTAGGGCTAGAGCGACAAACGGTTTGAAGCCTGCAATTACGCGGCCGCTACGCTCGCTTTTTTCCTCAAACGTCGAGCTTGCTTCCTCGCGGCAAGCGGCCGTCAACGAGTGAGCGGCTCTCGCCTCTGACGATAGATGCGAACCACTCGGAACGACGCGCTGTCGCGTTGATAATAGATGCGAAAAGGTTTCAACGGCCAGCCGTGAACCACATCACCGTTTCTCAGAACGTGGCAAGGACCCAGGACGGGCTCAACGGCTAGCCACTCGATCAGGCCGAGCACGCTCGCTACGAGTCTTCGTGCCGCAGCAGGATTCACTCCGACCAGATAGGTGACCGCGCTTTCGAACGTCGTCAGCGGCTTCGGGAGACCAAATGATCTTCAAGTTGCGATGCGCTTGAGCACTCGCGCACGCACATCGTCATGATCGATACCGCGTCCGGCGCGAAGGGAGTCGAGAGCCTGAATCAGCCCATCTTCCTCTTCCGGCGTCAGGGAGGCCGATTCATCCAGGGCCTCGACGGTGTACCGCCCAGCAGGCAGCGGGCGCAGGGCATCGGGCAGGTCGCTGCCGTTCCAATTGATGATCGCCATTGCCCAAGAATACCCGGAGTGATCAGGCTTTGCCAGACGGGCACGCCTGAACGTCTAGGGCCGCTCGCACCGAGGTTCAGGCGACCGTTCACGCTACCAGCCGCCGCTCAAACCCCAACAATATCGCCGTATACAGCCCTACAGCCCGCCTTGGCGATCAGCGCAGGCGCTCGACGGTGACTCCGGAAACGAACGCGGCAAGCTTTCGGAGATCGTGCTCGTCTCCTGTGACGACGAGGTCGCCGCGGAGCGCGGCGGAAGCGACTACGGTCGCGTCGACCGCGTTGGAGCCAGCGGTGCTGGCGAGCAGTTCGCCGGCACGTTCAGCGAGCTCCGGCGTCAGCGCCTCGATACGACCACTTTCTAGCAGGGCTCGGTGGCTGCCCCTCCACCATTCGGCCACGACCGCCGCCGGAATGGTGATAGCGGCTCGCGACAGCCGACACGCGCGAAGCAGTGCCAGTGCACCGGCGTGTCGTCGCTCGAGAGCAACGAGCACTCCCGTGTCGAAGGTCACTCCCCGGGTTGCCCGACCAACATTTGCCGTGCGCTTGGCTTTTCGGGTCACATCGCACCCAGTTTCTTGAGCCAACGTTGCACCTCTCGCTCGGGGATTTCGACTCCTTCACCGAGCTCTTGAAGCGCGCGATCGCGAGCATCTTGCCGCGCCGCTTCGGTGACGAGATCGCTCAAGACCGCAGAGGCGCTACGCTTGGAAAGCTTTGCCCTCCGGTCCAAATATTCGGCGGCACGCTCGTCCAATGAGTAGCTTCCCTTACGCACGGCCATCGGTAGCACCTCTAGGTAGGAACTATTCGTACCATAAGGTAGTACCCGAAGCCACTCCCGCCCACGCTGCAATCCAGCCAATCCGCCACTCAGCGGCCAAGCCGAGTGTAGCCCCGACAAATGCGGTATCAGGCCCCGAGCCTCTTCTGATTGGTCACGTCTCACCGCTCGAGGGGCTGCTCGTCCGCCGGGCCGCGATCTCGGCGATTTTCAGCGTTAAGATTAGTTCTAAGTCGAACCCGATCGCGAAGCGCATTCAGCGCGAAACCTCGCGCGGCCCAGCATCATGATTTCTACCCGATCTCTAGAACAACCCAACGACGGCCCAAAGACCTGTCGAGCAGAATCGACCTTCAACAAACAGAAATAGGGCGGGCGAGAGAGTTGAGGCGCACCATCACCAAGCGCTCGCACCGCGACGCCCACGCTCGCGCCTCAACTCTCGAGCACGCACACGCGCCGCCGCCAACCTCACAAGTCGCACCCACGCCCCGGCGGCGCGGCTCTGGAACAACCCGCCGTCACTCGACGCCCCCGAATTTACACTCTGCAATACGCGCAGCTCGCCGCACTCAGGGTTACTCGCACGCCTCCCGGCGCGCAAAGCTGAGTCCGTGGACTCCGCCAGCGGAGTTCGCGCCGCGCGTGCCGCGCGTGCCGCGCGTGGCGCGAAGGCGCGCTGCGATCTGCGAAGCCGCGATCGCTCGCCATTGGTCGGGGCCCCCCGCGCCCGGCAGACGCCGGGCGCTTGGCGGGGCCGCCTGCGCGGATCACGCTGCGGGGTGTCAATGAAGTGCGTCGCAGTGGCGAGCGCGGCCGCCGTAATACGACGTCTTGGCGGGGGCTCGAAGACAAAGCATTCGACCGGATCGCAACGGCGGTCGAGAGTCCACCTGCCCCGACGGAAGCGCCTCGGGAGCTGATGCGTGGCCAAACACGTTGAGATTCGCCCGCTCGCGCAAGGCCATGACTCCTAGAGCGACGCGACTACAGCTTCGCGATCCAGTCGCCGATTTCCGGCAGGGGTAGCGTCATGGTCGTTGCCCCTGCCCGGACAGCGCTGCCCGGCATGCCGTAGACCACGGCTGTCGCTTCGCTTTCGGCGATCACCATGCCGCCAGCGTCCAGGATGGCGCGGGCGCCTTGCACGCCGTCATCGCCCATGCCGGTGAGGATGACGCCGATGGCGCGCTTGCCGACCGCGTGAGCCACGCTCGTCAGCAGGCGGTCGGCGCTCGGCACGTAGCGGTCGCGCTCGTCCGGTGGACCGACGCGCACGCGCAGCGGACCTTTGGGCGGCATCTCGAGCTCCATGCACTGGCGGCCTGGACAGACGAAGCCCATGCCTTCACCCACGGCGTCGTAGTCGACCGCCTCCGAGACGCGCAGCGCGCTCCGGCGATCCAAGCGTTCGGCAAAGGTGCGCGTGAATTTGTCCGGCATGTGCTGGGCAATCACGACCGCAAACTTCGCGTTTTCCGGCAGCCGCGAGAAGATCTCCATCAGCGCGCTCGGGCCACCGGTAGACGACGCGATGGCGACGACCTGCCGCGGCGCGATCATGATCGACGGCGGGCGCGCGTCGGGGACAGCTGGCTGCAGCGGCAGATCTGGCAGCCTCCGTGCGGCGAACGGTGCAAGCTTCACGGCTCGAGCCAGCGTCACTTTGCGCAGCAGCTCATCGCGAATGGCAGCCAGATCGGGATCCGCGTAGCGATCGGGCTTGGCGACGAAGTCGAGCGCGCCGAGCTCGAGCGCCTTGAATACGTTTTCCTTCTGGCTGTAGCTCGATACGACGATAACCGGCGTCGGCATCTTCGTCATCAGAATGCGCAGCAGCGTGAAGCCGTCCATGCGCGGCATTTCTAGATCGAGCGTGATCACGTCAGGGCGGAGCATGCTGACCAGGCGCAGCGCTTCTTCGCCATCGGCGGCCTTGCCCACGACCTCGACGTCTGGGCTCATCGACAAAATCTCGGTAATGCTCCGGCGATTGAACACCGAGTCATCCACAATCAGCACGCGCAAGGGCGGATGCGACGCAGCGCTCATTTTCGGCCTCCGCTATCCCAACGCTCGGTGGTCAAGGGTTTCCTGTACACGAGGTCTTCTCGCAAGTGTACCAGCTCGAAGGCCGTGGACAGATTGAGCAGCGACTCGGAGTGACCCAAAAGCAAATACCCACCCGGCAAGAGCCGCTCGAGCAGCGTGTCAATCACTTGGCGCCGCGACCGAAGGTCGAAGTAAATCAGCACATTTCGGCAGAAAACGGCGTCCACGCGGCCGACCATGCTAGCCCGGCCGCCGTCCAGCAGGTTCAACTGGCCGAAATGACACAGCTGCTTGACGCGGTCGATGACGTGCATACCGTCGTCCTCTTCTCGAAAGTAGCGAGCGCGAACGACATCCGAGGTCACGCGGAACGAGGAGGCTTGGTAAACGCCGCGACGCGCAAACGTTACACTGCTCTTGCAGATATCGCTGCCAATGATGCGCACTTCCCAATTCTCGAACAGACCCGACTCGCGCACCAACATAGCGAGCGTGTAGACCTCTTCGCCGGTGGAGCAACCCGCGCTCCAGATGCACAGGCGCTTCGAATCCGAATTCCGATGGGCCAGCCGCGGCAGTAGCTCGTTTGCGAACGAACGCAGTTGGTATTCTTGGCGGTAGAAATAGGTCTCTTTGGTGGTCAGCCGCTCGATCGCCTCTTCCAGCTCCGCCGGGCCGCGGGCGTTGAAGCGCAAATATTTATAGTAGTCGTTGAAGCTGCGCAGGCCGAGCGCTTCGACGCGCTCGCCCAGCCGGCGATCGAACAGGAACATGGCGTCCCCGTCGAAGCTCAGCCCCGCGTGCTCGTAAATCACGTCCCGAAGCAGTAAGAACTCTTCGGACATGAGTCGCGGTCGCGGCTCTCCAGAGCTGCGAAAACTCATCGCGGCCTAAGACTCCCGGCCCGCGGGGGCAAAGGAGTGTGGCGGAAGCCGCCGGCCAGCTCGAGTGCTCGATTGATGGCTTCGAGCACTCGCGGGTTGTTCTCGCTGGCCAGCCGTGTCCGCAGCAGTAGGCTGGCCGATTCACCACCTGCGCGACCGAGCATGTCGGCCGACAAGCGCCGCACGTCCCACGCCTCGTGGTCCAAGCAAGCTCCAAAGTGCGCCAGAACGCGCGGGTCGATGGTGTCGCCAAGGGCCAACATGGACGCTTTAACGACCTCCGGCTCACCGTGCGAAAGGCCCTCGATCAATGCTTCAACGCGGCGCGCGTCCGGCACGCGGGCCAAGGCCTCGATGGCCGCCACCGCCACCATGGGTGGGGCATTTCGCACTAAGGGGCGCAGCACGCTCAGCACGCGCGGATCGCCGGCATCGGCGAGCGCGCCGAGCGCAGCGGCGACGAGCTCTTCGTCGACTGACTTCTCGACCAATTCGAGCAACTTGCCCAGGCCCATCAGCGCGCCGTCCCGAGAGCGCAGGCGGCTCAGAGCGAGCACGGCCGAGTAGCGAACTTCCGGCTCTTCGTCGGTGAGCGCAAATGCGGCAGCGTGCGCCCCCAGCTCACTGCCCGCGTTGCCGAGGCCCGACAACGCAGCGCGCCGCACGGCCTTCGCGGAATTCGACAGCAAGAGCGACAGGTAAGCGACGTCGTCGGCAACGCTGTCTCGGATCGGAGCCGGGAGCGCGGTTTGAATGACCGCCGCGGCGTGCGCTTCTGCGCCTTCGGCGCGAGCGGAGCGCGCCAGCCGACGCGCCTCCTCCGGGTAGCGTTGAGCCAACGCCGCCAGGGCCGTTTCGGCCGCGCTGGCGGTTTCTTCGCTGCCCAGCAAGCCGGCGACCGTCGCGAAACAGCTTTCATCACCCAAAAGGGTGATTGCCCCAAGCCCTGCCCTCACCACGACCGGCGCGCCAGACGCCATCCATTGCCGGATAGAAGCCACGGCCAGCGGAGCCGCGGCTCGATCAGCCAGCCCAGTGACTATCTCGATACAGGCGGCGCGGGTGTCTGGGTCGGCGTTGGCCGCGCGCGCTAGCAACGCGGGCACCGCCTTGGCCCCGAGCAAACTGAGTGATTCGTCGGCTTCCGCCAGCAGCCGCACGTCGGACAGGGCTTCGGCCGCAATTGGCGCGATGCCTTCCACGCCCAGCGCGCCTGCTACGATCAGCGCTGCTTTTCGCAGCGTCAAGTCCTCGTTGACGACCGTAGCCAGCTCGAGCAAGCGCGTGACCACCGCCGGCGACGGCGCTTCGGTGCGGAGCAACAACTGATTTTGCGCGAACGCGCGCGAGTACTCGACGAGCGCTGCGAGCACGGTCGACACACCGCCACCGTGGGCGCGTTCGAAGGCGCCCAATAGCGCTCCCCAGGCCTCCGGATGCGTTGAACGCCCCGCCGCTGAGAATGCCGAACGTGCCAGCACCGGATCGCTCAGCATGGCTTCGATCGTGCGCCACGGTAACAACGAGCCCAAGCGATTGATGCCGTCCAGCGCCGAGAGGCGCACGAATGCCTCTTCGTGCGGTCGCTTCAAAAAGCTCACTAAGATCTCGAGCGCATCACCGGTTGCCGAAGCACCGACGGTGGCGATGGCTTCGATGGCCGCGGCGCGGACGTTTGAGTCAGCGTCGGCCAAGAGCGGGCGCAGCACGTCGAGCGCGGATGGCAGCAACGTGCAGGCCAAGGCCTCGGCCGCCAGCTTTTTGCCGTCGGAATCCAGGGTCGGCAGCTTGTGCAGAATGGCTTCGACGGCCGGCTCGCCGAACGCGCCCAGCGCCTCGACGGCCGCGTTACGCAAGCCCACGTTGTCGCCAGGCTCCAAAACCAGCACCAAGCCCGCCAACAAATCGGCGGAGGGCGCCAGCGCGCGCACGACTTCGACAGCCTGCTTGCGCACGCGCCAGTCGCTGTCGCCGAGGGCGCGCAACAAATACCGTGCCGGTGCTTCGAGCTCGAGATCCGGCTCGCGCAAGAACTCGACGGCACGGCGCCGTGACTCCGGATCGTCGGATGCAAATGCCGCCGCCAGCTCCTCCGCTTTGGTCATCGCATCGACCTCATCGAGCCGCGCAAATTGCTTTCGGGAATGTGACGGGTCAGCACCTCGAACTGCCCGACCTCGAGCACGAAGGTGAGCATGCCATCGTGCGTCGTGACACCGGCAATGCCGCGCAGATCATCACCCGCACCGAGCTGCGGGGGCGGTTTGATCTCCGCGCCTCCCTTGCCGAACACCTCGGTCACGCGATCCACGGCTAGCCCAACGCCGCGCCCTTCGACCTCGATCAAGATCCATTTGCTTTTGCGCGGGTCGCTGAACGGAGCCAAACCGAAGCGCACTCGTAAATCGATGATAGGTACGATCTCGCCGCGATGATCGGCGACACCCGCCACCGAGGCCGGCGCATGCGGCAGCTCGGCGAGCGGCACCGGATTCACGATCTCGCGCACCGAAGCGATCGGCACCGCGTAAGCGATATCCCCAACCACGAAGCCGACGAGGCTCTTCTGCGGATCGGGACGCTCGCCTTTGCCGAAGGCCATCGCCTGACTTCCTCGAAATTCCTTGGACATGGCTAGCCTGACACGATCGATAAAAGGTCGAGCAAGATCAAAAATTCTCCGGCAGGGCGACCGATACCGAGCACGAATTCGGAGACGTCTCCGCCGAGCGCCGTGGCCGCCGGTTCTATCTCGGTGGCGGCCAAGCGCACGACGTGGCGGACTTCATCGACGAGCAAGCCGATGACCTCGCCCGACTCGGCCTCGCCGAGCAGGATGCGTGCGCGACGCGTCAGCGGGCGCTCGTCCAGGCTCAGCTTGCGCCGCAAATCCAAGACAGTAACGAGCAAGCCGCGCACGCTGCAGACACCGATCACTTCACGCGGTGCACGCGGCACCATGGTGATCGGCGGAGGGCTCAGAATTTCCTTGATGCGCGTGAGCTCCACGCCATAAAGCTCGCCGGTCAGCGAGAACATCAAGAACTCGCGCACCGGCCCGCGGTCGCCGACACGCCGTGCCAGGCGAGACGCCGTAGATTGCGTGAGGTTAGCCACTGGCGCGCTCCAAGGTTCGCGGCGCGTTGTCTATGCCCGCCAGCACCTCTTCGATCAAGCCGGCGGCGTCGAGCACCAGGCCGACTCGCTGGTCGCCAA
>DATCFJ010000127.1:0-9029 GCA_036509605.1 Polyangiaceae bacterium
GTGATCCCAGATGACTCGCGCAGCCTCGACAAGGGCGCGGTTCGCCCGTGGCGCGGCGCTTCCACCAAGTGGGAGCGCGCCGAGCTGAGCAAGCTCTGTCGCCGCCACGGCATCCCCATGGACAAGCCGTGGCGCTCGCTATCCGCTGCGCACAAGAAGATCGTGCTCGAAGGTGACGGCGGTTGGACGAAGGGATTTTTCCCCGGCGTCATCGGCTGGTTCAAGTGGCTCGAAACCAAGACGTACAAGATGCACGTGCGCGTGCTCTTGGCGCGCTATCGCTCGTACGATCAATGTCACGCCTGTCACGGCAAACGCCTCAACCCGCTCGCGCTCAGTTATCGCGTCTCCGGGGTCAGCTTGGCGGAGTTCCACGCGCTCGAAATTCGTGAGGCAAAACAGCAGGTTGGGTTGTTGCACGCGAGCACCGCGCAGGGCGAGCTGGCGCGCAAAGAGCTGGCAAGTCGCCTGGGTTACTTGGACCGCGTGGGGCTTGGGTATCTAACGCTCGAGCGCCAAGCGCGCACGTTGTCGGGTGGCGAGGCGCAGCGTGTGACGTTGACCGCGGCGCTCGGCACTTCGCTGTGCAGTGCGTTGTTCGTGCTCGATGAGCCGACAGTCGGCCTGCACCCGAGCGATGTCGAGCCGTTGAACGAGATCCTGAAAGAGCTGGCGCAACGCGACAACCTCGTCTTGGTTGTCGAGCATGATCCGGCCGTGATCCGCGGCGCAGACCGCGTGATCGAGCTTGGTCCAGGTGCGGGAAGCGACGGCGGCCACGTCGTGAAGGACGCGCCGCCGAGCGCGTTCACGGATGTGAAAACGGCGACCGGACGCGCGCTTGGTGCAGGACCCGCGGTCAAGCGTGAAGTGCGCGCGCCGGTTGGTTGGCTCAAGGTGAAAGGCGCGACCGCCAACAATTTGCGTGCGATAGACGCGGATTTTCCGCTCGGCGTGGTGTGCGCGGTGACCGGGCCGAGCGGTTCGGGCAAGAGCACCTTGGCCGTCGATATCGTGTACCGCTCGCTGGCGCGCAATCTGGGCGACTTCGACGAAGAGCTGCCCGGCGCGTGCGCAGGAATCGAGGGACTTTCGCAGGTAAAAACGGTCACTCTAGTGGACCAGTCGCCGCTTGGTCGCACTTCGCGCGGCAACGCCGCGACGTACACCAAGGCTTGGGATTTGGTGCGCACGCTGTACGCGAAGCAGCCGGAAGCGGGCGCGCTTGGCCTCTCGCCGTCCGACTTTTCGTTCAACGTCGAGGGCGGGCGCTGCGAGGCTTGCTCAGGTGAGGGGTTCGAGACCGTCGAGATGCAGTTCTTGGCGGACGTGCGTTTGGTCTGCCCGGTGTGTCGAGGTAAGCGCTTCAAAGATGCGGTGCTGGCCGTTTCCCGCAATGGCGTCAGCGTTGCTGACGTGCTCGAGATGACGGTCACGACTGCGCTGGCGCATTTTGCGGCCGAGGTCGGCGTGCAACGCGCGCTTGGACCGGTCGAGCGCTTGGGACTCGGCTACTTGCGGCTCGGTCAACCGCTGTCGACGCTGTCAGGCGGTGAGGCGCAACGCCTGAAGCTCGCGCGCGCGTTGAGCGAGAAGCATCAGGGCGCGTTGTTCGTGCTCGACGAGCCCAGCGCGGGCTTGCATGCGGACGAGGTGGCGCACGTCCTTGCCGCGCTGTCCGTGATTGTGGATGCGGGCGGCAGTGTGATCGTGGTGGAGCACGACCTCGACGTCGTCGCGAATGCCGATTTCGTGCTCGATTTGGGGCCCGAAGCAGGGGTTGGGGGTGGGCAGATTGTGGCCAGTGGCGCGCCGCGCGAGGTGGCGAGGGTGCCCGCGTCGCGCACGGGGCGCGCGCTCGCGGAGCACTTTGCCAATCGAGAGCAGAAGAAGCCGAGCGCGGCCGAGCTCAAGCGCGCGGCGCGCGTCAAGGCTATAGCGCGCCCGAAGCACGTGCAGGAGCTCAGCGTTTCACGAGCCCGCGAACACAATTTGCACGACGTGAGCGTCAAGATCCCGCACGGCGCCTTGACCGTCGTTACCGGTCCGAGCGGCTCGGGCAAGAGCACGCTGGCGTTCGACGTGGTGTTCGCCGAAGGGCAGCGGCGCTTTCTCGAGACGTTGACGCCGTATGCGCGGCAGTTCTTGCCGACCATGCCGCGGCCGGATGTGGACAGCGTGACTGGTGTGCCGCCGAGCATCGCGCTCGAGCAGCGAACCACGCGCGCAGGTGGTAAGTCGACGGTGGCGACCGTCACCGAGGTCGCGCACTACTTGCGTTTACTGTACGCCAAGCTCGGCGTCGCCCACTGCCCGACGCACGACACGCCGATTTTGCGCTCGAGCCCCCAGGCAATCCGGGGCGAAGTGCGAGCCGTGCGCGGCAAGGTAACGCTGCTAGCGCCCGCCGTCCAAGCCAGAAAAGGCACATATTTGGACATTTTCTCGGCCGCCGCGCGGGACGGTGTCGAGCAAGCATATGCCGACGGCAAGCTCGTCTCGACCGACGACCCGCCGCGCTTGGTGCGCAGCCAAGAGCACACGATCGATCTGTTGATCAGCGCCAACGTCGAGGCCAAGACGATCACGGACGAAGTCTTTGCGAAGGCGCTGCGTTGGGGTAACGGCGCCGTGAAGCTGCGCGTGGGTTCCAAGGATACGCTCCACTCGACCCTGAGCGCTTGTCCGCAATGCGGGTTCTCGGTGCCCGAGCTCGACCCGCGCTGGTTCTCCTTTGCGACCAAACAGGGCCGCTGCGAGACCTGTGACGGCAACGGCGTGATCTTGGAAGAGCCCAAGGGGGGCCGTAAGAAGAAGCTCGAAACCGCGCCGGTGCCGGAAGTGTGCCCGGATTGCCACGGGGCGCGCCTATCGCCGATCCCGCGTGCCGTGCGCGTCGCGGGCGAGCGCTACCACGAGCTGTCCGGGCGTTCGATCGATGGCGTGAGTGAGCGCGTGCAGAAGCTTGCGTTCGCGAAGGAACAAATGCCGGTCGCGACGCCCATCTTGGGCGAGCTGCGGCGTCGGCTCGACTTCTTGCGCGACGTGGGGCTCGGCTATCTGTCACTCGATCGCGCCGCGCACACGCTTTCCGGCGGTGAGATGCAGCGTTTGCGGCTGGCCGCGCAGCTCGGGGCGGGACTCACGGGCGCCCTGTACGTGCTCGATGAGCCGACGATTGGCCTGCACCCGCGGGACACCGGGCGGTTACTCGCGAACCTGCGCAACCTGGTCAATCTCGGCTCGACGGTGCTCGTCGTCGAGCACGACGCGGACACGATTCGCGCGGCCGATCACTTGATCGACCTAGGGCCGGGTGGTGGCTCGCGCGGTGGGCGCGTAATGGCCGAAGGCCCGCCGAAGAGCGTGCTGAAGATCGCCGATTCACCAACTGGTCGTGCGCTGGCCGCGCCACCTGTGCTGCGCGAGCCCAGCCCAATAGCCCGGGGCACGCAAGAGCTCGTCCTTTCTGGAGCCGCACAAAACAACCTGAAAGATGTCGAGCTCAGCATTCCGCTCGGGCACTTCACCGTCGTTGCCGGAGTGAGCGGATCCGGGAAGAGCACCTTGGTCAGACATGTGCTCTTGCCGGCGCTTCGGGAAAAATTGAAGCTCGTGACCGACGCTCCCGGGAAATACAAGAGCCTGCGCGGACATCAGGGACTGGAGCGCGCTATAGCCGTCGATCAAACGCCGATTGGTCGCACTCCGCGCTCTACGCCGGCCACATTTTTGGGCATCTGGGATTCGATTCGCAAGCTCTTTGCGTCCACGAATGAAGCCAAAATAGCGGGCTTTGACGCGACCCGCTTTTCCTTCAACAGTAACGGTGGCGGCCGCTGCCCAACCTGCGAAGGGCAGGGCGTCATCACGCACGAGATGAGCTTTCTGCCCGATGTCGTGACGCCCTGTCCGACCTGTGACGGCATGCGCTTCGAGGCGCAAACGCTCGAGATCAAATACCTAGGCCGCTCGATCGGGGATGTGCTCAAGCTCACCGCGGAAGAAGCGGTCGAGCTGTTCGCCAACCATCCGACCGTATCCGCGCCTTTGCGAACGATGGCGGATCTGGGCGCGGGCTACATCACCCTCGGCCAAGGCTCGCACACGCTATCCGGCGGCGAAGCCCAGCGCTTGAAGCTTGCGGCCGAGCTCACCGCCACTCGGCGACACGAGAAGACTCTATACGTGCTCGATGAGCCGACCACGGGCCTGCACATCGCCGACGTTGCAAAATTGATGACTGTGCTCGGCCGCCTAGTCGAACGCGGCGACACGCTGATCGTGATCGAGCATCACCCGCAAGTGATTGCGGGTGCGGACTACTTAGTCGAGCTTGGCCCCGAAGGCGGCGCTCAGGGCGGGAAAATCGTTGCTGCGGGTAGCCCAGCAAAGGTCGCAAAGGGCAAGACCGCGACGGCTGCGGTGGTGCGCGCAGTGCTCGGCTGACGGCGCGTAGGCGCTCGGACTAGAGCGCAGCGCGGCCCGCGCGCTCGACTCGGATGCGTTCCATCACTTCGGTCGGATCGTGGCCAACCACCGTGACTGCAGGATCTGCACCTTTGAGCACGCGCTCGATGACGGCGAGGTGGGCGTCGCTGCGCAGGCAGCTCAGATCCGCCTTGTCCACGACGGGACGCGCGTAGCGGCGCGTGAAGGTCTCGATGCGACGGCTGGCGGTGGCCAGCGTTTCGCGGCTCACCGTACCGTCTTCGACCGCGCGGATGACGGCGTCGATGGCCTTGTGGGCGGTGTCTGCGGTGTGGCAACACAAGAAGTGATCCACACCGGCGTTGAGACCGCGCACGACCGTGTCTTCGACCCCGTAGTTGTCGGCGATGGCGCGCATCTCGATGTCGTCGGTGACGATCATGCCGTCATAGCCCATCTTTTCGCGGAGAATGCCGTGCAGTACGGCGCGGCTCATCGTGGCCGGGTAAACCGCGTCGAGCGGTTCGAAGATCACGTGGGCTGTCATCATCGACGGGATGCCGGCCTTCGCGGCGGCAGCGAAGGGCTTGAGCTCGACTTGCTCCAAGCGCTCGAGCGAATGCCCCAAGCGCGGGAGCTCCAGATGCGAGTCCTGGCTGGTGTCGCCGTGGCCGGGGAAGTGCTTGCCGCAAGCCGCAACGCCCACGCTCTCGAGCCCAGCCGCGAACGCCACGCCGAACTCACTGACCAGCTCCGGGGTGCGTCCGAAGGAGCGCGCTGCGATGATCGGGTTGGCGGGGTTGGTGTCGATGTCGAGCACCGGCGCGTAGTTCATGTCGAAGCCGACCGCGCGCACTTCGCGGCCGATGAGCGCGCCCACTTCGTGAGCCAATAGGGCGTTGCCGGTGGCCCCGATAGCGCGCATGGGTGGCACCTCCGTGAAACCCTGCTTCAAGCGCGACACCTGGCCGCCTTCTTGGTCGAGGGCCAGAAGCAGTGGGCGCCGCGCGAGCCGCTTGATCGAGACCGACGTCTCGGCCACCTCGGCCGGAAGTCCGACATTGCGCGAGAAAGAAATTACTCCGCCAACGCCGCGCGCGACCAGTTTGCTCAGGTCGTCCGTGACCGCCTTGCCGTAGAAGCCAACCGTGAACAGCCGCGCCGCGTGGGTCTCGAGATCATGCGTCATGGGTATCCATCGAAAGTAGCACTTTGGGTCTCCCTGGTTTTGGCCGATTCCGCGCACGATCATGGGCGCTTTTGGTCGTTCGTTTATGTCTCTCCTACGCCGCTAGCCGCGTTCGCGGCGCATTTCGTCGATTTGCGCGAGGGCGCGCAGCAGTGAGGCCTTGCCGCCTTGGCCAGCGAACGCGACCGGCACACGCGCCTCGCGCGCCGCAGCAACGACGGGTTCGGTGTGCTTGTGCGAAACCACGCGATCTAAGATGACGACTCCGCTCACGCGCCCCTGCCGAATGCGCTGCGGCAGGTTGCCGACCGCGTGCACACCGTCGCGCTCGGTGTCGATCCACTCCGCGTCGCCAGCGATTTCGGCGGGCAGTGCGCCGGATTTCTCGCGTCCCGAGAGAGCGCCGATGATCACTAGCTTCCCGGCGTGGGCTCGCGGCTTGCTCATTGCAGGCTCTGGCGCGACGCTGGGCTCGTTCTTTCGTGCCGCAGTCGCGGCGCTTTGCGCCGACAACTCCGGCAGATTGGCGACTGCGCGCGCCAGCTTTCTCGCGGCCTCAGCGGCTCGTTCGCCTGGCGTTGGCTGCTTCAGTTGGTGCGTCTGCGCGAAGACCTCGGCAATCTCCAGCTCGGCAGCACGCTCGTAGGCTCGTAGAGCCGCCTCGATCGCCGAGCTGCGCTCGGATAGCTCGGCGCGCTTTGCGTTTAAAGCAGCGCGAACGGACTCGACCACATCGTCAAAGGCGGAAGCGGGCATCGGGATCGCGCCCGAGCTTGCGCGCCTCGCGGAGATAAGTCGAGGCTAGCGGCGGACCGCGGCTTGCGCGCGCCCAAGCAGCTCGAGGGCAGAGGGCTGCCTGGCGGTATTTATTCCGCTTTCCGGCGGTTCGGTCTCGACGGGCATCCGTTGCCGACTACCGCTGGCTCGCAGCGCCTGATTGGCGTTCGAGACGGACAGTGCTGCCTCCGGACCGAAGCCGAGATCGCGTTGCGCGTGTGCCAGCTCGAGCGTCACCGCGATGAACGCCTCGCTCTGGTCGGGTAGCTCACTCAGACTCGCCTGCCAAGCGTTGCGCAGCGGCGACAGCGCGCGCTTCGGGAAGCCTGCTGCAATAAAAGCTGCCGCTGCCCGTCGGTAGTGCACGGCGGCGACATCCAGCTGCTTCAACTTACGGGCTAGCTCTGCTGTGCGATGCTGAAGCCACGGCGCGCCGAGCATCAGACTCGCCGCCTCCTTGTAACACTCGAGCGCCGCCTGCTCGTTGCCTGCGGCGTTGTGCTTCTTGGCTTCTACAGCCAGTAGTTCGACTCGAGCTTGCGGCGATTCCGGAGACTTGGCGGGAAATTGACTCACGAATGTCAGCTTTGCAGGGAGCATGCCCGGCGCATGGCGCTTCCGGCCCGACGCAAACCGCGCGAAATGACCGAGTTTGCGCACGAGCACCGAGTCCGACATCGATCGAAAAAGCTTGAACTGAGAATGGCATCGTCTCAAAGCGAGAAGCCCGCTACCGTCGCGGCGTGCGCCGGTCGCCACTGGGTTTGGGTCGTGCCGCGCCGGCTCTGCCCGTGCTTGGGCTGATCGCGGTGCTGGCATGTGTGGGTGCCTTGTGGGGCAAGCGTCACGCGTGGCCTCGACTTCGAGCGCCTGCGCAGGCAGCTACCGCCGAGCCCGTCGACGCCGTGGACGCGGCTCGCGCTCGGCTCGCGAAATTTGAGACCGAGCGTCGCAGCACGACGGACTTTGCCCGTCTGCCACCGGCGAATCTCACGCATGGCGCCGATCCGTACGCGCTGGCACGGCTCGATGCGCACCACTCGCTGGGTGTGCTGCGCGGCGCTTCCGCGTTGGTGTTGCTCGACGACGAGCTGCATGAGCTGCAGCGCATCGAGCTGCCCGGTTCCGCGGTGACTGTCGCGGTCACCGATTCGGCCGAGTGTTGGGTGGCTGGCGAGGCGTCGCGCGCGCTGCAGCGCTTTCACTTCGACGGCCAAGCGTTGAAACCAGCGGCGACACTCGAGGTCCCGGGCGTTTTTGGGATTCGCGCATTGGCGGCGGGCCCCGGCGGATTGCTCTACGCGCTCGACGTGCACGACGGGCGGCTGCTGACGTTGCGGCCCGCGCCGGGCGCCGTCGCGGTGTTGGATTCACGCGTGATCGGGCACGGTCCGCTGTCGCTACGGCGCGTCGGTACGTTCTTGGTCGTCGACTTGCTCTTGGATCACGCGTTGGTCGTGTACCGCTTGGGTGAACGGGGGCAGGTCTTGGAAGAGCGCGCGCGGGTCGGCCATGACGGACCAATCTGGGGTTTCGATGCGGCGCTGCTGTCCGAGGGAGAGCTCCTAATCGCGGCCACCGGAGTCGAAGATCATGCGCTGGTTCGTAGCGAAGAAGGCTTCGGTTACATCGACTCATTTGCATTCTCTTACCTGCTGCCAACGGTCGGGCCAGCGCGCGAGCTGTGGCGCTTGAACGTATCGGAGCTCGGCGTAGTGACGCCCAAGGCACCGGCGCTTCAAGTCCTTGGTACCGCGGCGCAAGTGTTCGTGTCTGGCTACGGCAGCGACCGCGCGGCAAGGCTCAGCTTCGACGCGCACGCCGTGCAGCCGCCTACGAGCAACGTCGAGGTTTGCATGCCCGGCACTAGCGCGGTGCTTCGACTCGATTCCGGCGCGCTCGCGTTCGCCGACCCCTTGCTTGACGCTTGGGTGCTTCGCCCGGCTCGTGGTTTGGCGGCAGGCTCGCCCGAGCCGAGCCTGGAGCTGCGCCCCGTCGAGGCCGAACGCTCGCCAAAAGCGTCCCCCGAGGAACGCCTCGGCGAAGCATTGTTCTTCACTACTTTGATGGCGCCCGCGAATTCGAGCGATGGCGCGCACAGTCGCTTCAGCTGTGAGACGTGCCACTTCGAGGGCTACGGAGACGGTCGCGTGCACTACACGGGACGCGCGGACGTGCATGCCACGACCAAACCGCTGCGCGGTTTGTTCAACAATCGCCCGCATTTCTCACGTGCGCTCGATCCGGATCTCGCGACGGTGTCGCACCACGAGTTTCGCGTCGCCGGAAAAGGCAGTGGTACAGACCCGTGGTTCGAGTTGGAAACGACGCGCTTCCCGTGGCTCGCGTCGCTCGGTGTTTCCGAAAGGAAACTCAGCGCCGAGGCGCTGCGTCGAGCGCTGATGGCGTTCCTGATGGGTTTTTCGCACACGCCCAACCCGGCCGTGAGTGGCCGCGACGCATTCAACCCGGCGGAGCGTCGCGGTGCGGAGCGCTTTCGCGACCTCTGCGCGCGTTGCCACGCGGCGCGTCTGCAAAGCGACGTCCCCGAGAGCGCGTTACCCTTTGCTGCCTGGCAAGCTGCGATCTTCTCGCTCGAGGGACCGATCGTCTGGGCGAGCGCGGACTATCA
>DATCFJ010000128.1:0-2545 GCA_036509605.1 Polyangiaceae bacterium
GATCGCGAGCGTGGTCGGCCTCGGTCACAGCGGCGGCGGCGCCGCGCGCTGGCTGTCAATCGGTCCGGTGCACATTCAACCGTCCGAGACCGCCAAGCTCGGCCTGGTGTTGTGGCTCGCGTACTCGCTGGAGAAGAAGCGCGAGCGCGTCAAATCTTTCTCCATCGGCATGCTGCCGCATCTGCTGATGAGCGGCTTTCTCATGCTCTTGTGCCTCAAACAGCCGGATTTCGGCGGCGCGTCCGTGCTCTTGCTGCTCACCTTTACGCTCTTGTTCGTGGCCGGCGCCCGCCTCGGGTACTTGCTCGGCTTGGCCATGGTGGGCTCGGTGTTCGCAGTCTGGGCCGTGCGCTTCACGTCCTACCGCTGGGAACGCATGCTCGCCTGGTTTAACATGAGCGAGCACCGTCAAGACCTCGCCTACCAGCCGTTCCAGTCGGTGATGAGCTTCGGCTCGGGCAAGCTCTTCGGTCTCGGTCTCGGTAAGGGGCTGCAGGTTCTATATCTACCGGAGGCTCACACGGACTTCATCTCCGCCATCATCGGGGAGGAGCTCGGGTTCATCGGGATCTTGGCGCTGTGCACGGTGTACTTGGTGATCGTGGCGCGCGGTGTGCGCACGGCGCTCGCGGCCGAGGATGAGTACGGGTCGTACATCGCCTTCGGCATCTCGGTGCTGTTCGGCGTGCAAGCCTTGATCAACCTCGCCGTTGCGATGTCTATGCTGCCAACCAAGGGCTTGACCTTGCCGTTCGTCAGCTTCGGCGGCTCGTCGCTCTTGGTGTGCGCCGCGGCGATGGGCATTTTGCTCAGCATTTCCCGCAAATCTGGCAGTGGCAATGCGCGCGTCGCGTTTGGCACGCCGAGTGGTCCCGAGCCGGAAGCGAGCGCCATGCTGGTGACCGAAGCGAGCTTTGCGCCGGCCACGTCGAGCGCGCCCGACGCGCTTCGTGATCCCCGAAGGGGGGCTAGCCCCAAAAATCCTTCGGGGAAGAAACCCCGCCAGCCGCGCATGCCGGCGATGTCCAAGGAAGCGCTGTGAGCGGAACGCTGATTTTCGCTGGCGGCGGCACGGGCGGCCACGTGTACCCGATGATAGCGGTCGCGGACGCGGTGCGCGCGTTGGCGCCCGAGCTCCGCCTCGTGTTCGTCGGCACCGAGCGCGGCATGGAAACCAAAGTGGTCCCCGAACGCGGCTACGAGCTCGAGCTGATGCAGGTTCTGCCAATCCGCGGTGCTGGCCCCCTGGGCGCATTGCGCGGCGTCGCGCGCGCCGCAGCTTTGGTGCCCGAGGCGCGCGCGCTCGTCAAAAAACTGCAACCAAACGCAGTGCTTTCGATTGGCGGGTACGCGGCAGGTCCCATCTCGCTGGCCGCGCGCTCGCTGGCTGTTCCGGTTGCCTTGATGGAACCGAACAGCGTGATTGGCCTCGCCAATCGCTTGATCGCGCCGCTCGTGCAACGCGCATATACGGCCTTTCCAGAAAGTGAAAAGCACTTCAAGGAGAGCGTCGTCTTGCGCGCGGGCGTGCCGATCCGCGGTGGTTTTGGGCATTCCGCGTACACGCCGAACCTGGCTCAGCCGCGCGTCTTGGTGCTCGGCGGCAGCCAGGGTGCTCAATCTTTGAACGAAGCCGTGCCGCGCGCGCTCGCGCAAACTGCCGCCAATGTCAGTGTCGTGCATCAATGCGGTGCGGCTCACGAAGCCGACACGCGACGGCTGTACGCCGGGCTCGGGCTCGAGAGCCGCGCACAAGTCGTGCCGTTCATCGCTGACATGCCGGCCGCTCTCGCCGCCGCTGATCTGGTCATCGCGCGCTCGGGCGCCAGCGCGGTCAGTGAAATCTGCGCCGTCGGTCGCCCAAGCCTGCTTATCCCGTACCCGTTCGCCTCAGGCGATCATCAACGCGTCAACGCGGAGTCGCTGGTGCGCGCCGGCGCTGCGCTCTGCTTGCCGTCGACGGACGCCACGCCCGAGCGTATTGCCTCTGAAATCACGGCGCTTTTTGGGGATTCCGCGCGGCTCAGCCGCATGGCCCAGCGCGCCACCAAGCTCGGACGCCCGGAAGCCGCACACGCGATTGCGCTCGATCTTTTGGGGTTAGCCCGCCTTCGCGGATCACGAAGCGCGTCGGGCTTGGCCGATGCAGCGCACCCCTCAGGCCGCACGCCGCCCCGCGCCGGTTCCTTCGAACCGCCACTCAATCTCGAGGGGGCAAACTGATGTTCCGCGGTCGCGTACGCCACGTGCACTTCATCGGTGTCGGCGGCATCGGGATGAGCGGCTTGGCCGAAATCCTGCGCACGCTCGAATTCGACGTGTCCGGCTCGGACTTGCGCGCGGGCGAGAACACCAAGAATCTCGAACGCCTCGGCGTGCGCATCGACATCGGCCACCGCGCCGACAACGTGCACGGCGCGGACGTAGTCGTGTACTCGAGCGCGATCGACCACGAGAATCCGGAGGTCCGGGAGGCCCGATTACACGGCATTCCGGTGATTCCGCGCGCCGAAATGCTGGCCGAGCTGATGCGCGTGAAGTACGG